>CAYRLD010000029.1:0-12237 GCA_964424925.1 uncultured Planctomycetales bacterium | reverse complement strand
TCGTCCCGGGAAAAGCCCCCCTGGGGATCGAAGAAATCGAGCGCTGACGGATCCTAACCAACACCGAATGCGCCCGCCATAAGATGACGCACTCGACCCCTTCTGTGATAATCTCTGGCGCTTCGGCAAAAGCGGTCGTCGCCTCTTTGGAGGTCTCATTATAGTGAAGGACTTCGAGCCGAGAGCCACAGCCATTACAAAGCAGCAACTCCCCCGCCCAGCCACCTGGAATCATTGTTACCTGCGCGCATTTTGCGCACGGAGCTTTGTACTCACCCGGAACCGCCTCGTCAGGACGGAAAACAGACCGGTATCCTTCGAGGGCTTTCCGGGCATCTTCGAACCGATCGCCCGGAAGATCTTCGAGACATCGAAAGATAAACTGATCTCCGTCTTCTCCAAGAGCGGGAAACTTCCGACTCACAGGCTTGATGACAAACGGATTCTCCCCCGTAATCAGTTGGTAGAGGATCTTCCCGAAAGAGAAGATGTCAGAGCTTTTTCCACACCCATTGAGAAACTCGGCTCGAAACCGCTCGGGAGCGGCATAGAGGGGGGAGGCAACCCCAAGAGAACTCTCTTCCATCGTGGTCGAGGGAATCGGATCGGACCCTTCGTCAAAGACTTGTCCAAACCCGACATCGAGCAACTTCACCCCTTTTTCGGGAGTGATGAGAATATTTGCAGGCGAGAGATCTCCATGAACGAGGTTGTTTCGATGGACCACCTCAAGCGCAATCAGAATTTTTTCACCGATCAACAGTCGCTCTTCCAGCGTCCAGAGCGGATCCGAGAGCACTGTTTCGAGAGGTTTCCCTTCGACGAATTCCATTCTCATATAAGGAATCTTTGCCGAAAGGTCGACATGCTCGACCCGGGGAAAATATTCGCCATCCGTACCTGAGAGATGTCCCAGATGATATTGCGCCACCGTTTCGTTGCGAACGTGTCCGTTTCGGGAGCGAGACGTAAACACCTTTAAGGCGACCGGCTCCCCGAGATACTCGGCCTTCCAGACCTGTCCGTAATGCCCCTCCCCGATTTTCTCGAGAAGAAGGTGCCCTTCCAGTTTTGTTCCTGCCTTCACACTCATTCGACGCTGATTATACCATAAATGTTTCACCCATAATCGGAAGAGACCACAAACTCTTTCCCCTTGACCGGAAGTTCGTGTGATTCATACACTTACTCGCCATGCAGCCCCTATTTCTTCAAGAAGAGCGTCTCGCCTTAGCAACAGATCTCTACCAACTCACGATGGGAGCCGCCTACCATACGTACGAAAAGTCCTCCGAAGCGACTTTCGAATATTTCGTGCGCACCTTGCCACAAAACCGGGGGTACCTCATCTTTGCCGGCCTCGAGCAACTTCTCCACTACCTGAAGAACCTCACCTTCGGAGAAGAAGATCTCGACTACCTTCGAAACCATCCCGCGTTTCAGAACGTGCCCGAAAGTTTCTTTTCGTTTCTCCGATCGTTTCATTTTTCAGGCTCTGTCGATGCCCTCGCCGAAGGAACCCCCTTCTTCGCAAGGGAACCGGTCGTACGTGTTACCGCCCCGATCATCGAGGCGCAATTGATCGAAACCTATCTCCTCTCAACCCTTAACTTTGAAACGTTGATCGCCACGAAGGCTTCCCGGATTGTGGATGCGGCCCAGGGGCGACCGGTCTACGATTTCGGCTTCCGCCGGGCGCACGGACCCGGCGCTGCGATGCTCGCGACCCGTGCCTCCATTATCGGGGGGTGTATGGGAACCTCGAACGTTTTGGCCGCCAAAGAACTGGGCGTCCCAGCGGTCGGAACGATGGCCCACTCATGGGTGATGGCGAACGATACGGAAAAAGAGGCGTTCGAATCGTTTGCCAAGCTCTTTCCCAATTCGACCCTTTTGATCGATACTTTCGATACCGCCGAAGGGGCTCGCCTCGCCTCCAAAACCCCCGGAATTGCGGCGGTCCGAATCGATAGCGGCGACCTCGCGGCGGAATCGGCAAAAGTGCGCCAGATTCTCGATACGGAGGGCCGTTTGGACTGCAAAATCATTGCAAGTGGGGATTTGAACGAGTATAAAGTCCCCCTGCTTCTCGCCGCCGATGCGCCCATTGATGCTTTCGGGATTGGGACGGAACTCGTCACCTCCCGCGATGCTCCGGCACTCGGCGGTGTCTATAAACTTGTAGAGCAAGTTGTTGGTGACCAAAGGGTAGGACGTATGAAGTCGAGCCCTGGCAAGGTCACCTACCCGGGGCAAAAACAGGTTTATCGGAAAGAAGAGAAGGACACCTTTATTGGTGACATTGTCACCGCGGTGGAAGAACCCTCATCCGGAAGCGCGCTTCTGGAACGGGTCATGGTCAAGGGAGAACCGATCATATCCTTCCCCTCGGTGGAACGAATTCGGGAGCGAACACGCGAGAATGTCGCGAAACTCCCGGCGGGCGTCCGAAAAGGATCGGAGCCCGAGGAATATTCCGTTCTTTTCAGCCGGAAGCTCGAAGAGGAACGCCGTTCCCTCGAAGCGCACCTGCGAAAAGGCAATAAGGAGATTTCATGAAGATCGCCGCTGCACAGATCAACCCCTGCGTGGGAGACGTACAGGGAAACCTCAACAAAGTTCGTGAAAACATCACCAAGGCGAAGGAAGTTGGCGCCGATGTCGTTCTTTTTCCGGAAATGAGTCTTACCGGATATCCCCCACGGGATCTTCTCGAACGAACCCATCTGATCGATGAAAATATTAACGCCCTGAACGATCTGGCACCGGAAGTCGAAGGGATTATCGTCATCCTCGGCTACGTCGAGCAGAACCTCACCGATGAAGGCAAACCGCTCTATAACGCCGCCGCGGTGATCGAAAACGGAGACATCTCGTACGTTACTTATAAATCTTTGCTACCGACCTACGACGTCTTCGATGAAGATCGCTATTTTGAACCGGCCGCGGGTATCGCCCCGATCAAGATCAACAAACAGAAAATGGCGCTCACCATCTGCGAAGATATCTGGGCGGATGAACTCTGCGGACCGAGAAAGCTCTACCATAAGGATCCGATCGAAGAATTGGCGAAAAAGAAGATTCAGATGATCTTCAACATCTCTGCCTCTCCTTGGTCGATCGGAAAAGACTCTACCCGGAAAGAACTGATCCAAGCGCAGGCGAAAAAGTATGAAGTCCCGGTCATCTTCTGCAACCAGGTTGGCGGAAACGACGAACTGATCTTCGACGGAAACTCCTTCGCGGTCGACGCAAAAGGAGAGATCATTTCACACGCCAAATCGTTCGAAGAAGACCTTATCCTCATCGACCTTGACTACAACACCGGAGACCTCCGAGCACAGAACCTGTCAGACCTCGATTCGACCTACCGAGCTCTGATCACCGGAACGCGCGATTACGCACACAAATGCGGATTCACCAAAGCGGTTGTCGGCCTCTCCGGCGGAATCGATTCCGCTCTCGTCGCCTGCATCGCGGCAGAAGCGTTCGGGGCCGAAAACGTTCTCGGAATCACGATGCCTTCGGGCCATTCGAGCGAAGGCTCTCAATCGGACTCCGAACATCTCGCACGAAACCTCGGAATTGAATTCAAAAACGTCCCGATCCAGGGGCTCTTCGACTCCTACCTCTCGACCTTCCAATCCATTTTTGGAGAGACCGAGCAGGATGTCACCGAAGAAAATATCCAGGCGCGAATTCGAGGTAACCTTCTGATGGCCGCCTCGAACAAGCTTGGTCATATTGTTCTGTCGACCGGAAACAAATCGGAACTCTCTACCGGCTACTGCACCCTTTATGGGGATATGGCAGGAGGTCTTTCGGTCATCAGCGACCTTCCGAAGACCCTCGTCTACCAGATCGCAAAGGAAGTGGTGAATCGGGACGGAGAGGTGATCCCGAACAATACGGTCCAGAAAGCGCCCAGCGCCGAACTTCGACCGAACCAGAAGGATTCCGATTCTCTTCCCTCCTACGATGAACTCGATGCGATCCTGAAGCTCTATATCGAAGAGCAGAAATCGCCCGAAGAGATCGTCGAAGCGGGTCATGCAAAGGAAACGGTTGATCAATCGATCGGCCTGGTTGAAAAGGCGGAATACAAGCGTCGCCAGATGCCTCCTGGGCTCCGAGTCACCGCGAAAGCCTTCGGCATCGGTCGGCGAATCCCGATTGCCTCGAAGCGTTAGGAGTACTCGTGGAGAAACCTCCACGCCATTGCGTCACCGTCGATGTCGTTCTCTTTACGATTCTTCGGGACCAGCTCCACGTATTGCTCGTCCGTCGCAAATACAACCCCTTTGAGGGGATGTGGGCGCTGCCGGGCGGATTTGTGGAAGAGAACGAAACTCTCGACGAGGCGGCCCTTCGGGAATTGAACGAAGAAACCGGCGTAGAGAAAGTGTACCTCGAGCAGCTCTGCACTTTCGGGGATCCCGGGCGGGACCCTCGCGGAAGAACGATCACCGTCGCCTATTATGCCCTGACCCGTCCTGTCGAGACCCGGGCAGCGAGCGATGCGGCCGAAGCGGAATGGCATCCGGTTCGAAAACTACCCGGACTCGCCTTCGATCACCCAAAGATCATTAAAACCGCCATCGACCGACTGCGGGCAAAGCTCGAATACTCAACGGTCGGGTTTCAGCTCCTTCCCAAACGGTTTACCATGTCCGAACTACAGAATCTTTATGAAACGATATTGAATAGAAAACTCGACAAACGGAATTTTCGTAAGAAGATATTATCACTCGACCTGATTCGTCTCCAAGAGGGGCGACGGGCCGCAGGCGCGCACCGGCCGGCGCAGCTCTATTCGTTTCAACTTCGCCAGATGCGCATTCTGGATGGACAAATTGTATGAAGAAAGTTCTCGTCGTATATAAGAGGTCGTTCCTCGAAACGCACAAGCGCAACCGAAAAGTGCTTGGGCGGCTCGTCCCTGAGACACGGGAACGTTTTCTCCGCGCCGATATCGAAAACCGGCGAACGATCGCGAATATTCACGCTTACCTGAAGAAAAAGAAGATCGCTTTCGACTCCCGATGGCGGGGCGATATGGCACGAGGAAGAAAGTACGACTTGATCATCACCATTGGAGGGGATGGCACCTTCTTCGCCGCTTCCCAGTTTGTCGATGAAACACCTGTCCTGGCGATCAATTCCGATCCGGGAACCTCCCTCTCCCTCTTCTCTTGTGCGAATCGATCAAATTTCGAAGCGAAGATCGACCGGGCCATCGAAGGAAGGCTTCCGGCTACAAAACTGACCCGAATGAAATTGGAGATCAACGGAAAGCCAACCCCACTTCCGATTCTCAACGACATACTCTTTGCTCATAAAAATCCAGCTGCGATGTCCCGATATCAGATTGGGGTGAACGGAAAATCGGAAGAGCAGAGAGGCTCGGGGATCTGGATCGCAACCGCAAGCGGATCGACCGGAGGAATCCATGCCGCCGGAGGGGCGATGATGCCGATCTCATCCCAACGGATGCAGTACCGGATTCGAGAGCCGTATATCTGGCCCCACCCCCCCTACAAGATTCTCAAAGGGTATTCCAGAGATCCGATCGATTTTACGGTTCTCATGACCGAAGCGGCGGTCTGGCTCGACGGAAGTCGAACGTTGCATGAATTGAAAATGAACGATCGGGTCCGAATTGAGATTCACGACCGTCCGCTCACTCTCCTGGGATACAACGATAAAAGACGAAAGAAACTATTCTCCAAGAGGGCACGATGATCGAAAAGATGGCCGGAATCCTTCGCCAGAAAAAGGTGATCGAAACCTTACTTCCAGAGATCGCAAAAGAAATTGCAGACGCGGTTCCCTGTGAGTGGATGAGGTTCGATATCGGCGACGAGAAAAACCGCCTCTGGTCACGAACGATCAAGCCGGGCGCCAAACCGGAACGGCCCGGCTTTGGAGACATTTCTCGCGTCGGATCCCGCGATCAGAATTACACCAAAGAGATCGAAGGGGGATTCGAGGCGTGCCTGATGCTCGGCATCGGCGAGCCGAATGGAAAGTTCATCGTCCGAAGAAAAGAGAAGCCGTTTGATGAAGAGATGTCGACCCTCCAGGCGATCGCCGATCTATTAAGCCTCGGCTTCCGATCGCGGCCGTTTGAGCCGCCCCCGAAACCGCGAAGCCCTTTTGATGAAGGACCTTTGATCTAATGCGCGTTGTTGAAATTACCAAAGCGGGCCCCCCCGAAGTTCTCGTTCCCACAGAACGGCCCGAACCGACCGCCGACGAGGATCACGAGATCATCCAGGTCCGGGCGATCGGAATAAACTTTGCCGACATCATGGGACGGATGGGTCTCTATCCGGACGCCCCCCCTATCCCCTTTGTTCCTGGCTACGAAGTGGCGGGGCTTGTCAAAGGGAAGAGAGTCGTTGCGGTCACTCGATTCAATGGGTACGCCGACAAAGTGGTTGTCCGCAAAGACCAACTCTTTCCCATTCCCGATTCGATCTCATTCGAAGAGGCGGCGGCCATTCCGGTCAACTATCTGACCGCCTGGGTCGCCCTTCAAGAACAGGCCCGGGTCCGGAAAGGAGACCGTGTTCTGGTCGAGCACGGCGCCGGAGGGGTCGGAATTGCTGCACTCCAGATCTGCCGGAAGGCGGGGGCCAATTTCGTCGGGGTGGTCAGCACAAAAGAAAAAGCGGACTTCCTTCGGGCTCGTGGAGGCGAAGCGGTTCTGCGCGACGAAAAGATCGAAGGCCCGTTCAACATTATCCTCGACCCGACCGGAGCAACCGCGCTGCGCAAAGATATCAATCTTCTCGCTCCGGCGGGATCGGTCATTCTCTACGGTGCGAGTGAGTTCGTACAGGGGCCCAAAAAGAAGCTGATCTCCACCGCCTGGAAATATCTCCGCAGGCCGAAGATCGATCCGTACACCCTGCCCCATAAGAATGTCGGGATCTACGGCCTGAACATGCTGACCTATGGACAAGAGGCGAGCAAAGAGGCGATGAAAAAGATCCTTACCGGCCTGGAAGAGGGATGGCTTCGTCCTCACGTGGGGGCGACCTTTTCTCTCGAAAAAGCGGCCGAAGCGCACCAATATATGCAGGACCGCAAAAACATCGGAAAAGTGGTTCTCACGGTAAATGGAAATTAAATCCAGAAATAGGCATGATAGTGTCCATAGTATGGCACCGCTGATTTCGAAAGGATCCTGATCGATGGTTGACGTAAACGCCCGCAGAAAAATGTGCACCCTTGTCGCCGCTGCCTTTATTGACGGCCACTTTGCCCAAGAGGAATACGACATGATCCTCCGAAAGGGCGAAGACATGGGTCTACCCAAAAACATGATCAAAGAGATCATCGAACTCGGAAAGAAAGGGTCTCTCGCGATCAGCGTCCCGCCCACCCAGAAACAGAAAGAAGAACTTCTCGATGATCTGATCGATATCGCCTGCGCGGATGGAAAGCTCGAAAAGGAAGAGAACCATCTCTTGATGAAGTTTTCCCGCCAACTCGGCTTGAGTATTCACGACCTCGGAGGCCGGGTAAAACAACGACTGACGGATCGCAGGCCCGCGCCCCCTGCGCGAGACGTGATCGAAGATGGGATCGTCATTCTCGAAGAAGAGCAGACGAAAAAGAAATCCCGCCGGTCGGAACCACGCAGAAGACGTGAGCCAGCACCCGAACCGGTCGCACGAAAGACTTCCCCGCCTCCCGCACCCCCGAAACGGAAACCAACCCCACCTCCGCAAAAAAGGGAAGACAATATTGGAAACGCCTACCAACCGAATTTCAGAGATCCTTACCATAAGGAGTCGGGTTCCCCCAAAATGAAACCGAAGTATGGGGGAATGCCTGAGAATCCGGCCGGTACGATCGGCTCGGAAGAAGATCTCGTCCAAGAACTTCCTCCCGGCCCGGTACAACTCGACGGCCCGGGACTCGGCCGAATCCAAGGGGAAGATCAGATCGGGATCATTACCGAGCAACTTCTGAAGCAGGTTCTCCTCGTCAATTCGAGAGATTCCGCCCACAAGGAAGGGATCGAATGGCTTAAAAAAACATGCGGAATCGAGGACGAAGCGCGGTGTGAAGAGATCATCCAGAACGTGATCGAGCGCAATCCGGATATTCTACCCGGAGCCCTGCACGACGCGCGTTGGGGGACACGGTAAAATTTAAGTCGGGATCCGCTCTCCATACGGTAAGATCTTCCGCATGCCAAATCCTATTATAGATCAAGCCCGAAAGCAGATCGCCGAGGGCAACCTCAACGAGGCGGAAAAAACGCTCACCCAATCGGATAAACCGTGGGCGATCCTTCACCGAGCAGACCTCATTCTCCTTCGCGCCCCTTTTGAAAAAGCGCGCGTGGAGGAAGCGGTTCAATTGTATGAGCAGGTCGCCCGCGACTTCCCAGAGATCGTTCCCGCTTCTATTGAACGAGCGAAGGCGTGGCTCGAAGCGGCGCCCGACCCGATGATGGAGACCCTCCAAGAGGTCTTCGGAAAATCACAATTCACCAAGATCGAGCGGCGCCTCATCGATGGAATCCTCAAGGGGCAACATACCCTCGTCGCCACCACGACCGATACCGACAACTCGCTGCTGTATGAATTCCCCGCCTGTATCCTCGAAGGAAAAACCGTTCTTCTGACAACTCGAACGATGAAAGAAGAGCCTGCAGTCGGCACCTTCCGAATTAACCCGTCGCTCTCGACCGAAGAAGCGGTTGAATGTATCGGGGAGTTCGGCGAGGGGGAAGAGAAGGTTCTCGTTCTCGGGCCGGAACACTTCAGCTCTTCCTCTATACAGGAAGCGGTCAAAAACCTTCGGATCGAACTGATCGTCTTTGATCAAGCGCAATCTTCTTGCGAACGAAGCCCCCTCTTCACCCCCGAAGCGGCCAAAGCGGCCGCAGGGATCGTCAAACTGCAAGCGCCTCGCATCCTCGGCATAACGGGAATTATCCCCCCCCATGTTCAGACCAACATTGGGGAGACGTTAAAATTGATCCACCCTGTTTGCCATACAGGCCCTTTCGACCGGGAAGAGCTCTATTGGGGCGTCAGCAAAACGACCGAAAAGGGGAATACGATCGCGGGGGCCCTTGCGAACAGTTCGGGCGATGCACTCGTCTTCGCGCACACGCCTGAAAATGTAGGCGAGGTTGCCGCCGCCCTTCAGGAACAGGGGATCTCTACGGTCGTTCTTCACGAAGAGATGGATTCGGTTGAGCGCGACCGAGCTTTACGCGATTGGGAGCGAACCGAAGCGCGCGTGATGGTCGCCCAGCCTATTCTCGAAGAGACGATCAAAACCGAGATCCGAAATATTTTCTATTCCGACTATCCCGCCTCTCTCGAAGAGTTTTTCGAAAATGCGATGTTCGCCGGGCGAGATGGGGATCCCGCGAGCGTGATCCTTCTTTATGAATCGAGCGACAAGGTTCTGCATCTAGAAACATTTGACCGCCTCTACCCCGACCGGGATCACCTTGAAAAGACACACGAAGCGATCCGGGCGGGGGAAGACGAAGAGAGTCTCAATCCGATCGCGATCGAGATCCTTGTCAAACGGGGATATTTACAGAGGAGCCCCGAAGGGTCGTGGGAATTCCCCGATAAAGACACGCCGATCCAGAGACTCGACCTATCTGAGATCGAAGACCGGCGTAAGTTGGCCGAAGAGCGGTTGCGCGAAATGGAAGAGTATGCCGAGACGCGCACCTGTCGACGCCGATGGATTCTCGAACACTTTGGTGCGAAGACACCGGGCAAATGGAAATGTGGTGGTTGCGACCGGTGTCGCGCTCTTGAGTCGGGCTTCACCAAGCGTGACCCCGAGGCGAAGGAAGCGGTACTCGATGCGGTCATGGAACTCGAATCCCGCCGAATGACCGTGAGCGGGATGGCGAGAGCGATCATGTTTCTCGGTCGACCGATGAAGGGGCTCAAGGAAAACGACATCAAGGAACTGCTTCACGTCCTCGTACGGGAAGGGGATCTCGAACTCAATCCAGGCGACTGGATCAGTATCAAGCGGAGATAGTCGAATGGAACAGACCATCGGGTTTATCGCAGCCTTCCTCACAACCGCATCGATGCTTCCGCAATTGATCAAAGTGGTGCGAACCAAAGATACCAAGAGCCTTTCCCTTACGATGTTGAGCGTTCTCTGTATTGGGATCACCCTCTGGCTTGTCTATGGCCTCATGAGGCAATCCCTCCCCTTGATCCTGGCCAACAGCATCTCGCTCTGTCTCGTCGGCCCGGTCGCGCTCTTGAAAGTAAAATACGGCTAAGCTACCCCACGCGCCGCAGAGGTCGTACGGGTCGCACTTTTTTCTCGGCCCACCCTTGCGCCATACCATTGATAAGGCAATAAACCCCCGTTTTGAGAATCGCGCTTTTGGCCCGGCGGATCATCGGCAGAGTGACCTGGCACCCTTCCCGAATCCATTCATGCAGGACGATACAGGTCCGCATCTCTAAAGTAAGGGGAATCTCATGCGCTGGCAGGCGAAAGAGGTCATCAATACGCGCGGCCGTATTCTGCAGGCAAGTGAAGCTCTCTTCTTCTGCCAGGCTTTTTCGGGTCCGCTCGACCTCACTAAGGTACAACGGAACGGTTCTTACTGTAGCTTCCATGGGCTCCTCCGGGAACCGCGCTCCAAAACCCCTTTGGCACGCGAGCAATTCCTATCGAGCCCTCTCTACTTCTCCACCGAGGTGACTAGCCTCGTCTCTATCTATACCGTACGGTACACATACGTCATTATAGGTCATATACATTAGGAATTTGAAAATCGTCTCCGATGGGATATTCTGAGCGGTGATGACTTCACGGGAATTAGTCGAACAGGCGCGCGAAGCGTTGCCGCAGAATCTTTTTGATGTCGCCTCGACGCTTGCGTGGCGGGGGCGGATCCATGCGGTGCGCCATCAACTGAAAGAGGGCTCGCGCCCGGCGGCGATCACCGATGCGATTCTGGAACTCACCTCTTCGGTTTTAGAATTGGCCGAGGGAGCGAACGCCAATCCGGCGATCGTGCAGGATCATTTCTGGCGGTACGGGCAACTCAAAGGAAACTCGGTCGAGGAGACGCTTGAGGCGACCGACGAGATTCTCAAACGACTGCTTCCCCTCGAGCCAACCCAAGAGCGCCAATATCTCGGCGATCTTTTCGGGATCATTCTTGCGGCGGAGTTTGAGCTTCTGGCGGCGGCCGTTTGACGAGCTTGGGGCTTTTCACAAACTCTATGTATTCGTAATCAACACCCGCTTCCCGGTGAAGCTCTTTCATCTTCTGGTGATACTTTTCATAAAGCGGCCCCATCGCCTCTTCGTATGCGGGGTCGCAGAAAAAGATCCGGCAGCCGAGCATGCGGTGGTCGCGGACCGAACACTTCCCTCCCACAAGCCACGGACAGACGGCGTGGTCGACCTCTTCGGGCAACCCGACATTTTCAATCAGGTAGTCGATCTCGAGGGGAGTCGTCCAGAGTTGGTGGTCGTACTCTTTGAACTTGCAACAACGCCCCGACAGTTCACACCGGGGGCGGAACCGGTCGAGTTCGTCCCCGAGCTCGGCATAGATCGTTTCGAGTTTTCGATACGCTTCCGGGCGGTTCATCAACCGCGTCCCTCAACAGATTTCGTTTCGTCGCAATCGCGCGCGAAACAACTTCCCCAATAAGTCCAGCAACTCCGATGGTACGCCTTTTGACAGCGGGAGCAGTTCACCAACTTCTTAAATAAAACCTCTCCGCAGACCGGGCAAGAATCGGCAGATTTCTTCTGTTCTCTTTCCGCAATGGAAACCAGCCGATCGGCGAAGGTGAACGCCCCCTTCAGAAACGGGACAAGTTCTTTCACCCCGGGGATGAAATCATGAAACGTTATCGCAGCGGTATGTCCGAACGCCTCCACCTGCAGAACCCCAATCCGATCCAACTTCTTCATCTCCCCAAGCAGTTCCCGGTTGATCGGACTGAGCACCTTCTTTGCAAAGTCCACCGATACGCTCTGAACGATCTGCGCCCGATCGAACCCCACATCTCCGATCACCACTTCCGGGGCGGCCGACCGCTTCAGGAACGCCGCACCCCGTCCCCTCGGTCGGAGGGAAAAAAGAGGGACTTTTATATCGAACTCAAATTCGACCCGCACCTGCATCGGAATCCGCATTTTCAGTTGCGTCGCTTCCTTTTCGCCGATAAACCGGCAAAGAGCCCACCAATCTTCCTT
>CAYRLD010000028.1:12001-12306 GCA_964424925.1 uncultured Planctomycetales bacterium | reverse complement strand
GTTTCTCAAGCGAAAAAGAGAAGTTCAAAAGAATTTCGCCCCCGGCCTCGTCTCTCTCACAAAAGAAAACCCCACCAATCCAGAAAAAGGAGAGATCCCCCCTCCCATCGAAGAAAAAGGAACCATCCCCTCTCCGGTGGAAGAAAACGGGGAAGAACCGGTCATAAAAGAAACTCCGGTGCCCGCCCCTAAGAAGGATTCCACTGCCGCAGAATATCGACTTCTGTACAAAGCATGGGTCCATTCGCATGAAGAACTGGTCGAAGCCTTCAAAAAGAAACAAGACGCCAATCCCGCCTACGAAG
>CAYRLD010000028.1:9266-11991 GCA_964424925.1 uncultured Planctomycetales bacterium | reverse complement strand
TCTCTCGAGAAAATATCGAGCCTCCTAACACCGAAGAAAGCTGAAACCTTGGTGGTATATCGTAATTTCTATTCTCGGATTCATGACGATACCACCGGATTTACCACTCTTCCGGCCGGGACAAAAATGGATGACGTCCTCAATGATCTTCGGATCGTCTTCTCCGGAATTCGAAAAGAACTCGATCCCGCACAAGGGAAATAAGTGCTGAATGTCGTCTCATTAATATGATGAACATAACCTCTCTCGTTCTATTCCTTTTCTTTGTCCCACAGGAGTCCCCCACACAAAGAGAAGAACGGATCGGAAAGAGAATCGAAAGCATTCGAAGCATCCCCTTCCAAAAACCTCTCGTCCTTCGAAAAGGTTCCCGGAAAGAGTACGCCCGCCTCGCCCTCCAGGACGCGAAAAGACTCTATGGGGAGGATCTGAACGCGGCCGAAACTTTCCTCAAAGCGTTCGGACTCATCCCAAAGGGAATTCGCCTTGCCATCGTGATCACGGCACAAGCCCCGATTGGAGTTCAACTCTATTACAAAAATGGAGAGATTGCTCTCGTCGATTCGAAGACCGATGATGACACGTTACTGGCCAAGATGACGACAGGGCTTCTCGATCAACACTGGCCTCGCCAAGACCGGCAGAAAAACGCCGGAGTTAACTTTGATGCACAAGTCGCTCTCAACGCTGTCCGAAATGGAGACTCTGATCTCGTTAAAAATATGAAATGGAAAGGCAAAAAAGGGGAGGAAAAGATGCCAGATGACTTCCTTCCTGGAATGATTCGAGCGACCGAAAAATGGGAACGAAAAGATAGTCATTTCAAAAGCCTCCTCGTTCCACGAATCTTTGTCCGGTTCTCCGGATTCCCCTACAGACGAGGAACGATCTTCGTAGAATCGCTCCGCAAGAAGAAGGGGTGGGCGGGCGTGAATAGAGCACAGGAAAATCCTCCCCTTTCGACAGAGCAGATCCTCCATCCAGAAAAATATCTTGCCGGCGAGAATCCGGTGATCATTGGGACCGATTCCCTTCAGAACTTTCTGGAGAAAGAGGGCTACCGTTTTGTTTATCGTACGACACTCGGGGAGTTTGGAACCGCCGTCTTTTTTGAAACCCACGACAAAAACAAGGATTCTGCCCCTCTCGCAGCTGGGTGGGGAGGAGATACCGCTCTCGTTTTTGAAAAAAATGGAGAAAAGGTCCATCTCTGGCTAACCGTCTGGGATACAGAGCCGGATGCGGTCGAATTCCAGAAAGCCCTCCTGGCGATCTCCCGAAAACAGCTCCCAAAAGAAGCCCAGTTAATGACCGTAGTAGTCCGCAGGGGAAAGGCGTGTGCGTGGTTGGGAAGATACCCGATGGCGATTCAAAATGGACTTGTCGACAGCCTCTGGGAATCGACCTGTAACGGAAAAAAAACGTACGGAAAATAATTGAACAAAACCCCAGATACCCCCGTTTACAAGAAAGGCTTTTCCTTGCGAGGGTGCCCGACCCCGATATAATCGGTCCGTCCCACTACCAGGAGGTTCTCAGATGCTACGAACGGCTTTGCTTTCTCTTTTTCTCTTTCTTAGCCTTTTCCAGACCGGATGGGCGCAGAACGATCGGATCCGATTCCGGGATGCGAACGAGAAAGACGCACGATGCGATATCATCGATATGACATGGAGAAAGGTCTCCTTCTATCTGGTTGCAGGGGGACAACAGATCCGCCAGGACCGCGCCACAAAAGAGATCCGGGAAGTCATCTTTGGAGACGGGAGCAAACCGTTCGATTATAAGTCGGCCGAAAACCTCATGAACAATGGCCGGTATGAAGAAGCGGTCTCGAAATTTGAAAAAGCCAAGAGAAACCCTCGCTGCAGTTCCGCCCTAAAACAGACCGCGGGAAGAAATATTGCCATCTGCTACTACTATTCCGGAGATTACGATCGAGCGATCAGCTTTGCGCAGCAATTCCGGAAGGAGAATCCAAACACCTACTACCTCGCGGAGACATACCAATTGGAATACGACGCCCACCAGGCAAAAAGCCCTCCCGATCTCCGGAAAATGGGTCGGACTGTGGAGGATTTCACACGTGCTGCAAATTCCAAAAATTCCGAATGGAAAAAACCAGCCGGTATCATGCGGGCCGGACTTCTTGAATTCCAAAAAAAGTGGAGTGAAGCTCTCGGGATCTATAGTAACAGTTCCTACCAGAGCGATCTCGTTGTCGGAACTCAAGCCAAATTGGGAGAACTCCGGGTCCTCTCCATCATGCAAAAATGGAGCCCCCTGAAGTCAAAAGCGAAGGCCATTTTTCGGGATGCGAAAAAGAAAACGTTAGAAGAAACTCTCCTCATGGGAGCAAACATAGCGCAAGGAGATGTGGAACTCTCTTCGGGAAATACAAAAGAAGCGATCTATAGCTATCTCCGAGCGGCCCTGCAACTGCATACAAGCGGAGACCCGAGTCGGGAACATGAGACCGCTCTTGGTCGAGCTTCGATTGCCTGCTCACGGTATGCGACTTCGCTCAAAGATCCTGAAAAGAAAGCGGAATACCAGAATATTGCAAGGCAACTGATTGGAGAACTCGGCCGCAGTTATCCCGGATCCCCCCTTCTGTCGAAGGCCCAAGATGAGGTAAACAAAATTCGCTAACCTTGAAGGGCTTCGATCGCTAATTCCGCTTCTTTCTTCACCTTTTCATCAGGATCCCGGTCCCGAATGTTTT
>CAYRLD010000028.1:0-9256 GCA_964424925.1 uncultured Planctomycetales bacterium | reverse complement strand
GGCGCTGTCCCCTATCTTCACAAGCCCCTGGATGCTCATGATCCGGAAAGAGGAATTTTGAGAATTCTTTAAGAGATCCTTGAAGAAAGAGACGAGAGGGGGCGCATTCATTCCTACAATCGTCTTGAGAATTTTAGAGCGCCCACTTCCCGAAGCCTGTTCAAACTCAAAAATAAGAGCATGAGCCGCTTCCTCGGTCCCAATACTTCTCATTGCCTCGAGAATCCTCTGTCGAACTTCCTCCTCGCGAACCCCGACAAGTTTTGTTTTCAGAAGGGGAAGAGAAGATGTATCGGGCTGAAGAATCAATCCGTCCAAAATTGCCAGCTGAACATTCTTGTTATTCTGGGATCCAAGTTGAGACTGAAGGAATCCGAGGGATTCATGACACGGAATAGAACCAAGTAGACGAAGGAGAGGCCCTTTGACATAGGTAGATTCAGAAGAGATCGCACTGATCAAGGAAATCGCCCCACGCTTTCCCATTCCTCGAAGGGCCCCTGCAGCGCTTTTTTCAGACTCATTGTCTTCGCTGAGAACCGCATCTCGGTATTGACCGATCAGGTCAGCCGCTCTTACCTCTGAGAAAACCGGGGCTTCCATCGATTCCAACGGGTCCATTTCGAGAGGCTCGAAATATCCATTCGCTTCCCGCTCCCGTAATTTTTTATTTACGGTACGCATTTCCCGACTCAGTCGTGCGTTCTCTTTCTTCCACTTCCCCACGCGAGAAAAGGTCTCCCTTTCCATTCGTGTCAATTCTGCCTTCGTCCAGATGGCAAACCCCACGAAAAGAAGAAACTCCACTACCAGAAGGCTCAGGCCTGCGGAGACCCAGAGTTTGAAGGTGCTGAGTCGCATGAATTCACCTTATCAGATTGATTCCCCATCCACCAGCGGTATACCTTGCGAGAAGTCCAGATCGAAACCACTGCAAGCACAATGCCCGCCGGAAGATCCACGAGATAATGATATCCAAAATAGAGTGTCGCAATCCCGATCCCAAACACGATCGGAAGATACATCCAGAAAAATGGCCGGTACTTGCGTCCCCCCCAAAGAGTTAAGATCGCCCACGCCATATGTAGACTCGGAAAGCAGTCACGCGTCACGGAGGCATAGCTGTCAATCCACCCTCCTAATGGTTGAATCGACTCGTGCAAACGCCACAGTTCATAATTAGAGAAATAGTAGCGAGGCCCGATCGCCGGAACGGCAATATAACCGAGGTAGCCAATCACCCAAACGAGCGTCAGCGCAAACATCCAGATCCGAAACCGTCTCGGGTTTCGGAATGCGAGTACGACCGCCACAAGTAACGGAATGTAGTAATGGGTTAAATAGCATCCCATCAGAATATAGTCGAGAGCGGAACAGCTGAAATTACGAGGAATCCAGACATAACTGGGAACGCCCAGCAAACGGGTCTCGATCTCTGCCAGTTGGGCATCGTAGATATCGGCACGGATAAAGGGGATCAAGTCGCGCAACAGCACGTACGCAAGGTAGGA
This sequence comes from uncultured Planctomycetales bacterium, assembly GCA_964424925.1. Taxonomy (GTDB): domain Bacteria; phylum Planctomycetota; class MHYJ01; order MHYJ01; family JACPRB01; genus CAYRLD01. The sequence continues at coordinate 7,745 of CAYRLD010000028.1, read as the reverse complement.
AAGAAGGTACGGGGCGGCATCACGGAGAAACTGGGCGACCGGCTTCACCCACCCCTTCCAAAGAAGAAAGAGATAGCCCCCAACAAGGAGAGCAAAGGCGAGAGGAACGGAGAGGAACGACCACTGAGAAGTAAAATAGTGACCGACCCTCCAGATAAACTGATCGCCAAGATCCTCCCAGGTGTAACGCCCTCGCATACCGAATTCGACAAGAATGACCAGCGTCAAAAGGAAGAGAATGAGGATATACTCTTCCGGACGAATTTTTCGCCATAAAGGGCGATTATCCTCGGAGGTCAACGATCTCTCCCAGCACTTCATCTTGCGTCTTGAGCGCCGATAGATTTGCCCGAACCGACGCCTTCGAAAGGATCATCGAAACCATCTCTTCGGTCAAGTTCACGTTCGACCCTTCCACCGCACCAAAAAAGATCGAACTGGTACCGCCCATCATGGGAGCTCCCGATGCGGCCGAAGCAGAGAGGGTGTTCCCCCCCTCCTGCATCAGTCCTCCGGGATTCGCAAAGCGAACAGGATTCACCGCCCCCACGTTTTGCGTCGATCCATCCGCAAGAACGGCCGAGACCGTTCCATCCGAAGCCACCTGCATTCCGGTAGCCCCTGCAGGAATTTGTACGGGAGGAACGAGAGGATATCCCTGTGAAGTAACGACATTCCCCTCGCCATCGACCTGGAAATTCCCGGCGCGAGTAAATCGGGGACCCTCGGGAGTCTCTACCTGAAAAAAGCCCTCCCCATTGACCGCGAGGGAGAATCCCCCTTCCTGCAGTTCGAGGGGGCCTTGACTGTAGCGAACCTGAACGGAACCGACAGAGGTTCCCCCTCCGGCCTGATCCACCTGGGAGACCCGCGCCGCCTTGAAGCCGGGGGTCAGGGCATTGGCGATGTTGTTCGCCGTCGTAGAAAAGCGTCTAAGACCGACCTCTACACCCGACTGGGAGATCGAAAAACCAATCATGAAACCTCACTTACCCTCATCCGGTTTCGAAATTGGCAAAACATTCTCCCTTTATTCTACCCCCTTTTGGGGAATCGGGGGGATATTTCTCCCCCCCTCAGGATCAATAGAGTTTTCGGACCTCAACTCCCGGATAGTAGTGCTCGAGAATCTCGACCCCGCTTTTTCCGATATCGGCCATCCGGTACGCTCCGACCTGGCACATCCCGGCGCCGTGGCCGAATCCGCGTCCATGAATCCGGATCTCTTTCTCTCCCGATTCGATCTTTGTCCAGAGCGTGCTCCGAATCCGCCGGGGACTGAGCTTTCTTCGAAAGCCATTGTTCGCATGAAAAGAGTGAACCACCGAAGAGTTCTTGAGGGTGACCCCCACATTCAGGGCATGGCCGCCCGGCAGCGTTTTGGTGATCTCAATTTTTTCGATCCTGGCATCGGGACGATCGGGAAAGAGAATCTTTTCCGCTTCCGATCGTTCAAAGGAAGCCGACCACTCGTAATATTTGGATCCCTTGCAGTAAATACAGGGCGTTCCTCCGAGAGGAGGAATCTTGGACCCTTCCCCGAGAATCAGCCAGGCCGGTTCCGTATGCCCCCCGCATGTGGAAGAATAGAACGCCTTGATCAACCGATCTTCCCAAATCATAAACATCCCGCGTGTTTCATCGACCAGCTTTGAGATTCCCTTCGTTTCGCGCTCCATCCCGCCGTAAACCTGGGACCGTTCATCGTCGAAGAGATCGAAGGGGAGACCGGCCACTCTCCGAAGAGTTCGCCCTCGTACTTCATACATCGCATAGGTACGTGCAGCGATTATCTGTGCCTTGAGCGCCTCGGGGTTGGCCCGGGTCGACATCTCTTTCCCGGCGACCCCTTTGAGGTAACTTTCGAGATCGACCTCATTTACGAGCGTCATTGTCTTTTCATCTCGAAGGATGAGGAGGTTGCCGTGGTAAATACGGGGACCGACCCGGAGGGTTCCATCCTGTTCGGGTACGATGTAGACCGAATCGACATCCTTGAACTTGTGCTTGCCGATCTTGATTCCATAACTGCGGTGATGTACTTCGGAGAGAGGAAGTTTCTCCATCCAGACCCCTTCGATCGTACAGGGACCTTCCACCGAAACGGTGGCCGCATCCACCTTCAGATATTTGGTAATCCCTACACGCAAGCGAGGAGCCGCACTGATCTCGCCCACCGTAAACAGATCGCGATAAGGGGGCGGCGCGGTACAGGAATGCAGCCAGAAAGCGCCAACGACAACCGCCAGGACGGCAACGACGTGAACAGTAGTAATCCGGTTCATAATTTCCCTCTCTCTCAAAATTGTACCGATTCCCCTGAAATCGTCTAAGGATTTGTCCCTAAGAAGAACAGCTCTTGATTCACGGGAGAGGATCCGCATAGAATTGCCCGGACTTTCCCAGGGAGACCGGATGCCCGAATCGGACAAACTATCAAACGAAGAGCTGACCGCGGAGAATCAACACCTCCGTGAAAATCTAGCCCTCCTCGAAGATATCCGTTCGCAGCTTAGCCGCGACTCGGAACGGTTGATGATGATGAACCGGATCAGTCATGAATTGAACTCCCTCGACCTCGAACAGATCGCCAAGGTGGCGGTCGAAAAAATTCCCCAGATCGTCAACGCCCGGTTCTGTTCCCTCTACCTGCACGACTACCAGAACGATGACCTCGTCCTTCATGCCCGTAACCATCCCCAAGATCTGCACAAAAGAATCGCGATCCGGGAAAGACCCGATTCGATCATGGGAACCGCCTACACCACCCAGAAGTCGGTTCATATCATGAACATGGATGATTATGAGGCCGCAACCGGAAAGTCACTCGACCGGGAGCATGCCGGGAATTACAAAACAGCAACCTGTATCAGCGTCCCCCTCCTGGCCGGAAAATACGTTGTCGGGATCCTTAACCTTGCCGACAAGATGGATGACACCGCATTCGATGCGATGAACGACCTGCCGGTCGTAGAACAGATCGGCCAGGTCCTCGCCCTCGCCATTCGAAACTGTCGGCTCTTCTCCGAAGTACAGGACCAGGCACGCACCGACGGAATGACCGGGCTCCTGAACTACCGCTGCTTCCACGAACTGCTTCAGAATGAAATCCACCGGTCGGCCCGCTATGGCCGCCCCCTCGGCCTGATCATGCTCGACGTCGACCACTTCAAGAATATCAACGACACCCACGGCCATCCCGGCGGGGATGCCATGCTGATTGAACTCTCCAAGCGGGTACGCAAGGCCCTCCGTCGGGAAGACCTTCCCGCCCGCTATGGCGGCGATGAAATCGCGATTATTCTTCCCGAAACAAAACCGATCGGGGTTCTCGCGGTAAGCCATCGGCTCTTTTCGGTCCTGCGCGAAAGCGACTTTGTCTACGAGGGAAAGAAAGTGAAGGTCGAAGTGAGCATGGGCGCCGCCAGTTACGAGGGGAAGCAATCCCTGACGGAGTTCATGGCGGCGGCGGACAAGGCTCTTTACAAGGCGAAGAACTCAGGGAAGAACAGGGTGGAAACCACGATCCGGGTCAAGCCACAGACGTAAAAGTTATTCCACGTATGTAACAACGATCTCGGCAGCCGCAGTGGAAGAAATATCAAACTCTCCCAAATGAGCAGGAACCAGGTAGGTTTCTCCCCGACGCCATGCCATGCTCGTCTTTTTCTTGGCTCCGTACAGGAACTTTCCGCGACCGGAGATCACAGTATAGATACGGAACCGGGCCCGGTCCGCTTCAATTTTCACTTTCCCCCGCTTCATCTGGATCGATTCGAGGGTAAACTTCTCACACTTCAGAAGAAGCATTCTCTTATAACTATAGGACTGAATCCGAGAGGCCTTGTATTTGGATACGCCCATCGAATAGAAGTCGGTAACACCGAGCGCTTTTTCAACATCAAGCTTCCTCGGTTTTCCATTGAGACCCTTTCGACCCCAATCAGTCAATCGGTACGTATGATCGGAATTCTGCTGCACTTCGAGAACAACGATCCCCCCGAAGGCGGTATGAATTGTGCCCGGGGGAATAAAGATCACATCCCCCACATTGACTTCCATCACATTGAGGCACTGCTCAACTTTTCCCGATTCGAGCTGTTCCTTGAATTCGGCAACGGTCGTTCCAGGGAGAACCCCACGAATAATTCGGGAATCTTTTGGGGCATGAATGACATACCATGCCTCCATCTTCCCCGTCCCCTCCATTTCATACCGCTGAGCAAACTCGTCGGAGGGATGAACCTGCAGAGACATCCGGTCATTCATGCCGAGAAATTTCACCAGGAGGGGAAACCCCTTCATGAAACGCATGCTATGGTCATCACCGAGGATTTCCCGCCCCCACTCCTTCACAAGGTCCGGGATCTTCTTTCCCTTGTAGGAACCGTTGGCAACAACACTGGGATTGTCTGCGCGAAAGGAGAGTTCCCATGACTCACCCGTTTTCGGCGGAGTTTTCTTTCCCAGAGTTTTTTTCAGTTCCGTCCCCCCCCAAATTGTTTTCTTAAAGCTGTCTTTAAACTTCAAGGGGTAGGGGTCGAATAATTTCTCTTTTGAGGCGGGCATATGGAGGAATTCTAGGGAGCCGGTCGGGGACTGTCAAGAAACCCCCTCGATATTCTGCTTGACCCCTTTTCCGGGTCGAAAGAGAATACACCCTCTTATTTGCAGAGGAAGAGCTTGACTTCAATTAATCTGGAACTGACGCCAACCATTCGCGAGATTCCCGCGGATATGGAAACACCGGTATCGACCTTCATCAAACTAAAGGAACATGGAGCCAGATTCCTTCTGGAATCGGTTGAAACGGGCAGATCCATCGGAAGATTTTCCTTCATTGGGCTCGATGCGCTGAAAAATATCCGGCTAGAAGGAGAAAACCTCCTGATCGAGGAAGAGGGAGCTACCGAAACAATCTCTGTAAAAGGAAAAAACCCTCTTGATCTCATTCGGGAATTGATGAGCCCGCTGACGCTACAATCCAAGGACAACAGCCTTCCGGGACTTCTTGGAGGGGCGGTCGGGTACATCGGGTACGATTTCATTCGATGGATCGAAACCCTCCCCAAAACACTAAAAGATCCGATCGATCTTCCCACTCTGAACCTTTTTCTAACGGGATCTCTCGTGATCTTCGACCATGTAAAAAGAAAGATGCTCCTCGTCACGCTTCAGCAGGAAGATCCACAAGAGAGGCTAGACCAGATCCAGGAGTGGATTCGATCCCCTCTCCCCAATGAGTGGACCCACCCCCGTCCCGCAAAAAACCGGGCCAACTTTACCTCGAACTATACCGAAGAAGAGTTCAAAGAGGCGGTTCTCAAAGCGAAGGAATATATTCGATCCGGAGATGTCTATCAGGTGGTCCTCTCTCAATGCACGCAGGGAGAAATTGAAGTCGAACCTTTTCAGATCTACCGGGCATTACGGATCCTCAACCCCTCCCCCTATATGTACTACCTCGATTTTCATGATCATCAACTTGTCGGCTCCTCCCCGGAAGTACATAGCAAGGTGATCAATGGAGAAGCCCTCCTTCGCCCCATCGCGGGAACCCGCCCCCGAGGGGGAACCCCGGCCGAGGATCAGGCTCTGCAAAAAGAACTTCTGGAAGATGAAAAAGAACGGGCCGAACATCTGATGCTCGTCGACCTCGCACGAAATGATCTCGGCCGGTGCTCTACCTATGGATCGATTCGATGCTCGGACCTCTTTACGGTAGAACGATATTCGCATGTTATGCACATAGTTTCCCAGGTGACCGGGACACTTTCCAAAGAGGAAGATCAATTCAGCCTTTTAGCAAAGTCTTTTCCGGCGGGAACAGTGAGTGGTGCACCTAAGATTCGCGCCATGGAAGTGATCGAAGAACTGGAGAAACATCGACGGGGCCCCTACTCCGGAACGGTCGGGTACTTTTCCCTCTCCGGAAACATGGACATGTGTATCAACATTAGAACGATCGTGATCAAAGGAAAGACCGCCTACCTCCAAGCCGGGGCCGGCATTGTCGCCGACAGCGATCCCGCCACAGAATGGATGGAAACCAAAAACAAAATGGCCGCCTTAAAACAGGCGATCGTTCAAGCGGAGGAAGGGTTTTGAGCACAAAGCCAAAAATTCTCCTCGTCGACAACTACGACTCTTTTACGTACAACCTCGTTCAATACTTCGGAGAGTTGGGAGCGTCCATTTCAGTACACCGAAACGACCAACTCTCTCTCTCCTCTGCACAAGAGGAAAAACCTTCCCACCTCGTGATCAGTCCCGGTCCGGGACATCCCAAAAATGCGGGCCTCTGCGGCGATTTAATCCAAGCGTTTGCGGGACAGATCCCTATCCTCGGAGTCTGCCTCGGACATCAGGCGATCGGGTACACCTTTGGGGGCACGATCGACCTCGCCCCAAAAATGGTGCACGGAAAAATCTCTCCGGTATACCACGACGGAACAGGACTCTTTCGAACCCTCCCGAATCCAATTGAAGCAACCCGATACCATTCCTTAATCGTGACCGAAAAAGATCTTCCCGAAGAACTCGAAATTACGGCCCATACATCCGAAGGGGAGGTGATGGGATTACGTCATCGCGAATATCCAATGGAAGGGGTTCAATTTCACCCCGAAAGTATCATGACGCGCGGTGGAAAAACGCTGCTCCAAAACTTTCTTGAGATGACGGTCACATGATTCTCGATTCCATAGTGAATAAGAAGCGCAAAGAGTTGAAGCGAGCGCGAGAGGAAGAGCCCATCGGAACCTTGCGATCGAAAGCAAAGAGTAGCCCCCCCCTCCGATCTTTTGAGGCCGGACTGAAAACGGAAGGGGAAGTTTCCATCATCGCCGAGATTAAACGGGCCTCTCCCCGTACGGGACCACTTCTGAACCATCTTGACCCGGGAACTCTCGCACGACAATACGAAGAAGGCTCCGCAAGAGCGATATCAGTGCTTACCGATCACGAGTTCTTCCATGGATCGTTCCAGGACCTCCAACAAGCCAGAATAGCTACGACGATTCCCCTCTTACGGAAAGATTTTATCATTGATGACTACCAGATTTGGGAATCTCGAGCCAAAGGAGCCGATGCGATCCTTCTGATTGCCCGGATTCTCGAACCGAACCAACTTGCCGACTACATCGCCCTCGCTCGAGAAGAGCTCTCGATTCCAGCCCTCGTTGAGATTCACAATGAGAATGAGCTGGAAAATGCCTTGGACGGAAACGCTTCTATTATTGGAATAAACAATCGGGACCTCGATACATTTGATGTCCATCTAGAGACAACACTTCGGCTACGAGCCGGGATCCCAGAAAATAAGATTGTTGTTAGTGAGAGTGGAATTGGAAGTCGGGAGGATATTCTTCAACTGGAGGCCCACAAAATAGATGCGGCGCTCATTGGGGAGAATCTGGTCCGATCCGAAAACCGGGTTGAGAAACTACAAGAACTTCGAGGAGTTGGGAATGCCCATACGCGGAATCCGCGGCGCGATTAATCTAAAACGGAATTCGAAGGAAGAGATCCGAAAAGGAACTCAAGAACTCCTTCGCGCGATGGTTTCCGAGAACAAAATCAAAACGAAAAACATTGCAGCTGCTTTCTTTACCGCAACCCCTGACCTGACTTCCGATTTCCCGGCCTATGCAGCACGGGATATTGGCTGGACCGATGTTCCGATGATGTGCAACCAAGAATTGAATGTCCGCGGCGGCATGAAAAGAGTAATTCGCATCCTCCTT
>CAYRLD010000027.1:0-12597 GCA_964424925.1 uncultured Planctomycetales bacterium | reverse complement strand
ATAGGATAGGCGAGATGAGACGTCTGAATCCTTTTTTTGTTGGGCTTCTTGCGGCGCTCTTTTTTGGAGCGGCAACCCCGGCGAGCAAAGCTCTTCTGGAAAACTTTCATCCCTTTTCTCTGGCGGGGCTTCTCTATCTGGGAGCGGTGATCGGGGTTCTGCCCCTTCTTTTCCGTACGGGTTCTGTTCGGGCCCCTTGGAAGTTGGGAAAGAAGAACGGTTTTCGTCTTCTCGGAGCGATTGTTCTGGGGGGGGTGGTGGGTCCGGTTCTGCTTCTCTTTGGACTGAAAGTCGCTTCGGCCACCTCGGTTTCCATGTGGCTTAATATGGAACTGATCGCGACGGCTCTTCTAGGAACCTGGTTTTTTAAAGAACAACTGGGGGTTCGAGGATGGGTTGGTGTTGCCGGGACGGTAGGGGCGGCCGTTCTTCTCTCTTGGGGGGAGGGGATGCCGGGGCTCTGGGCCGTTCTCCTTGTTACCGGAGGGTGCTTCTGTTGGGGATTCGATAATCATTTTACAGCGCTCATTGACGGGATTCGTCCTGCGGAAGTGACGCTCTGGAAGGGCCTTGTGGCCGGAGTGGTTAATCTGGCGATCGGGATCTCGCTCTCAGGGGAAGTGGGAACGGGCGTCGGAATTGGGATCTCTCTTGGGGTGGGCGCTTTTGCCTATGGACTCAGTATCGTCCTCTACATTATTTCGGCGCAACTTCTCGGCGCGACTCGGGCGCAGATGGTATTCGCGAGTGCCCCTTTTTTTGGCGTAGCTCTTTCCGCGGTGGCTCTCGGAGAGTCGATCTCTCTTTTCCAAATCGGGGCGGCGCTTCTTCTTCTCGTCTCTCTCATCTTTCTCTTCCTCAAAGATCGACATTATCATGAACATACGCATGAAGAGTTGGAACATGATCATTGGCATCGACACGATGATGGTCATCACACCCACGAACATGAAGGAGAGCCGGCTTCTCTCTGGCATTGTCACTCCCATCGGCATGAGCCCGTGACGCACACCCATCCGCATTGGCCGGATCTTCACCATCGGCACAAACATCCGAGGATGGTGAATTAGTTCTCGAATACCGACTCGAGGAGAAGCTTCGTCTGTTTTTTTCTTTCCCGCAGGGTCGCGGGGGCGAGTGGATCGGTGCGGAGCATATCTCCGAGAGAGGATGCGTAGGCGAAGTAGTATGTGGTCGTAGCGAGAAGGTTGATGATCAGATGACCCGGATGGAACTTTTTGCTCAGGAGTCCTTCCTTCTGCGCTTCTTGAATGAGAAACTCGGTTTGAATGAAGAGGGGGCCTCTAATCTCTTTCCAGGTTGACCTTGAGATTTCGCCTCCTTCCAAACCATCCCACATCATCAGGCGGGTGAAGTATTGGTGTTCGGCCAGGAAGTCGAAAAAGACATCGACAAATTTCACGAGAAGGTCTCGAATGTTTCCGGTCGATTCCAGATTGGATGTCATCGCTTTGTCGAGCCACTTCTTCAGTTCCGACCATTCCCGGATAAAGACCGCCTGGTATAAGCCTCTTTTATCCCCAAAATAGTGGTAGATCATCCGTTTGTTGATGCCGGTTGCGGTGACAATTTCGCTGAGAGATGTGCCTTCATAGCCCGACTGGGGAAAGAGCTTTGTGGCCGCTTTTAGTATGCGTTCCCGGGTCTTTTCAGGGTTTTTTCTTTTTCATAAGTAACCGATCGGTTATTTCTATTGACTTTCCTTTTTAAGAGGGGTATATAGTAACCATTCAGTTACTTAAGGGAAGCAAAATGATTGGGCAAGGTGGACCGATGGAGTGGGGAAGATCGAATCCCTTCTATCCTCAGTTTCTTTTTGGAGCGACCGCAATCGGTCTTTTGGGAACGGCTGTAGGAACCGGCGGGATCTCGCTTCTTTTGGGAGGAGTCCTTCTCGTGGGAGGAATGCTTCTCTGGACCCTCCTTGAATATATTTTCCACCGCTTTCTCTTTCATGTGATCGGGGGCTTTCCCGGTGAGGATCACATTCGTCACCATGATTTGCCACGGGATACCGATAAGGTCGCGGCTCCGATGATTCTCTCTTATCCGGTCTTTTGGGTGATTACGGGAGCGGTTTGGATCGCGTCAGGAACATTTGAACTCGCCGCCTTTTTCGGATCAGGAATCTGCATCGGCTACATGATTTACGAATGGGTTCATTACAGTACGCACCACCGAATCCCGTGGACTCGTTTGGGAAAGTTTTATCGTCGGTATCATATGATTCATCATTTCAAGGATACCGAAAACTATTTCGGAGTCACCTCTCCGTTTTGGGATTGGGTTTTTCGAACCAAACCCGTTACGGATGCTCCAGAGGAAAATTCATCCGCGCCCCAATTGTCGGAATTATAATCGTAGCGGGAATCGAATTCTCCTCGAGAATCTCCTGGGTTCGTACGAGAAATCCATCGAGGTTGCAGTTTCGGAGAATTTGAAGTCCTTCTTCCGGTTCCTGCAGAAACTCGTCCCAATGACTCAGGATGATCTCTTTGGGTCGAAACCTTTCCAACGAAGGTTTGGGGTAGTCTTCTACCTGCGTCCACCCTGGTACGGTCAAGAGGAGTAGGTCGATCGGTCGGTGTTCCACCGTGGGGAGGCCCAACTCTCCGGAGACGACCCCATCTTGATAGAAAAGTGTATAGACCGGCTTCTCCTCTTCATCCAGGAACTCAACGAGATAGTTGAGGTTTTTCCCTTTCTGGTATTCCCGGGCATAGGATGGTGGTTCCGAAAGGGGCTCCTCAATCGTTCCATCCCAGATCCGGATGACACCCGCTAAATGAGGAGCGTGGTCACCTTCGAAAGAGATGAATCGGATTCTCCGACTTTTCGTATAGATCCACTTTTCTTGAGGGATTTCGATTCTTCGTTCTTCTGAGATTCCCCATCCGGCAAGAATATTGACCGCCGTGCGACTGCCGTAGGTTGTTGCGTTGGTGGCATGCTTCTTCATGATGTACGGAACATCAAGGATGTGATCGTAGTGGGCGTGGGGGACGAGAATCGCTTCGATATTTTTTGCCGGAGGCATTTTCCTGTCGATGAGTTCTGTATTGACCTTCACTTTCTGGAATCCAATTTTTCCGATCGGTTGCTTGGAAAAGAACGGGGCGAAGAGGAGTGCGTGTTGGTCGAGCGAAACGACGAATCCGGACACGCCGAGCCATTGGACGCGAACGGTACTTTTGAAATCAACATTCTCCGGCGAAAGGGTTTCTGGGCTTTTCTCAAAACGGACGACGTACCCGTTCTTTACCCAGGAGGGTTGTGCGCACCCGAAGAGGAGGAGAAGCAAGAAAAGGGGGAGGGGTCGTTTCATCGTCGTCTATGTTCTCCTCATCGGAATACCGTTATCCTATTGGTCCGAAGAGAGTCTGACAAACGATCAATTTTTAGACAATCTAAATAGAATAGTTTATTTAAATTATATGGTGATTTTCCTGGTACTTTTGGTACGATGAATGTTTGCTAGTGAGCTTATTCATCAGAGGAGAGCGAAATTCATGTCCGAAGAAGTGAAAAATGAAGTATCGGTAGCCAATTCCGCCGCGAATGAAGAAGAGCGCCAGGCGCTCAAAGTCGCGGAGGCGTCTCGCGAAAAGGATTGGAAACATCCGAGCTTTTTGAAAGAACTGTTCTTAGGGAATTTCCGGTTTGATCTCATTGATCCCTTTCCTGAAGCGGAAGAGCGTCCGGAATTCATGGAATTCTATAATAAATTTAAAGCGTTCATGATCGAGAAGGTCAACTCGATGGAGATTGACCGAACGGGGGAATACCCGCAAGAGGTGATTGATGGCCTTGCGGAGATGGGTGCTTTCGGGATGAAAATTCCGAAGAAGTATGGCGGTCTCGGGTTCACCCAGGCGGAATATGACCGGGTGATGAAACTTCTCGGTAGTGTAGACGGGAATGTGACCGCGCTTTTATCGGCGCACCAGTCGATCGGGGTTCCTTCCCCTTTGAAAACCTTTGGAACGGAAGAACAGAAGGAACTCTTTCTTCCCCGCTGTGCAAAAGGAGCGATCTCGGCTTTTGCGTTGACCGAGCCTCAAGTCGGCTCCGATCCCTCTTCTTTGAAGACGACCGCGACGCTAACTCCTGAAGGGGATGCGTACATCATCAACGGGGAGAAGCTCTGGTGCACCAACGGTACGCTCGCGGAACTTCTCGTTGTCATGACCTGTGATCCAGAAACAAAAAAAATCAGCACCTTTATCGTCGACACGAAGACGGAAGGGGTGAAGGTGGAAAGACGGTGCTACTTCATGGGGCTCAAAGCCCTCGCGAATGCCGTGATCTCCTTTACCAATGTTCGTGTTCCGGTGGTCAACCGGGTCGGAAAAGAGGGCGAAGGTTTGAAGATCGCTCTGGTGACCTTGAATACGGGACGGCTCGCTCTTCCGGCAACCTGTTCGGGAACCGTGAAGGTCTGCATGGAAATGGTTCGGAAGTGGTCGAACGAACGTGTTCAGTGGGGCCATCCTGTTGGAAAGCATGAAGCGATCGCACACAAGTTGAGTGATATGGCTTCGACCTCTTTTGCCATGGAATCCGTTTCCCAACTCTCGAGTCGTCTCTCCGACAAGGGTGGATACGACATTCGTCTCGAAGCGGCCGCAGCAAAAGAATGGAATACTTGCCGCGGATGGGAGATCGTTGATGACACGATGCAGATCCGAGGCGGCCGTGGGTATGAAACAGCGGAATCTCTCCTGGCCCGTGGCGAAAAACCGTACGGCATTGAAATGATTATGCGCGATTCCCGGATCAATCGAATCTTCGAGGGGTCGAGTGAAGTGATGCACCTCTTTATCGCCCGGGAAGCGGTCGACAAGCATTTGCAGGTAGCGGGTGCGCTGGTCGACCCGAAGCAGAGTTTTGGGAAAAAGTTTTCTGCCTTCTGGGGCGCGGCCGGATTCTACAGTCTCTGGTATCCAGGGAAGTGGCTCGGATGGGGCTATTGGCCCAAATATAACGGGTACGGAAAGATGGCGCGCCACCTTCGGTTTGCCGAACGGGCGAGCCGGAAACTTGCGCGCGAAATGTTCCACGGCATGATGCTCTTCGGGCCGAAGATGCCACGCAAGCAGGGCTTCCTCTTCCGGGCGGTCGACATTGGACTAGAACTCTACGCGATGTCGGCGACGATTTCCCGAGTCACTCAGATGAAGAAAAAGGGGAGTGCGGACTACAAAAAAGCGGAGACGCTCGCCGAGATGTTCTGCCGGAATGCGCGGCGCAAGATCAGAAAACTCTTCCATGATCTGTGGCACAACGACGATAAGTTCAAAACCGCGGTTTCGAAGGGGGTTCTCGAGGGCGATCACAAGTGGTTCGAGTCCGAAGGGGTGCTTAGCTTGGAACGGCTCGATTCTCTCGTAGAATCTTCAGAAGAAAAGACGCGAGAGCCACAAGCGGTATAAAGTAGAGACTTAATTTGCGCCAGGGTTCCATAGGGGCCCTGGCGTTTTTTATTTCTTCTTCTGAATCTTTGCCTTCAATTGCCGGTACCACGTCTCATCCGCTTTTAGATGTAGCTTTCCTCTCTCTTTTAGGAAGTGAAGGTGGAAGGGCCATTTCCCTGGATAGCTCTTTTCTAGATTTTTTAGATGGGTTCGGTATTCGGCTAACCGGTTCAGTTTTTGATCAACCGCCTCTTCGAGGAGCCCTTTCTTTACGTGGGGCGCAAAGAAGAGTGCCATGTCGAAAGCGAAATAGGGACGTTCTTCGATAAAGAGACTTCGCTCAACGAGGGAATGGAACTCCTTCTTTCCTTTCGCGGTGATGGTGTAGACACTGCGCTCAGGCCGGTTTCCTTTTCGTTCTTTTTTCTGCGAAACCCAACCATGTTTTTCTAATCGGTGCAGTGTGTAATAGACCGTTGCGGAAGGGATCTGAGCAATATTGCCGAGGGTTTCATTGATCCTCTGTTTGAGATCGTACCCGTGTTGGGGCTGTTCCATGAGTTGCCCGAGAACGGCAAGGTCTTGCATTCGGATCGGTTGCTCAGTCTTCGGCTTGACGGTCGTCATGGTGATCGGTAGTGTGTTCCTATTATTCAGTTCTGACTATATGGATTACACGTCGTGGAAACGGAAGCGTCAAGGAAAACGGAATCGGAAGAGGTTCGGATCATCGCCTCGGATGGGTTTGAACTTCTGGGAACTCGATATCCGGGTGGGGAAAGAGTTGCCCTTCTGTTTCCGGCCTTAGGAGTTGCTCGAAGGTATTACGACTCTTACTGTCGATTCTTACAGGCGCGAGGATGGACCGTGGTTTCGATCGACTATCGGGGGATCGGCGGGTCTCTACATCATCCTATCCGAAAAGCCCCTGGGACCCTCCTAGACTGGGCGACGCTCGACATGGATGCTGCGATCGGATGGGTTACGCAGGAGTGTAAACCAGAAAAATTGGTCGTGGTGGGGCACAGTATTGGGGCGCAAATTATGGCGCTTGCAGAGCAGCAGGATCGGGTGGACCGGTTTGTGCAGATCGCGGCGCCCACCCCTTTTCTGGAGGCATGGGAAGGGTTTCAGAAGTGGAAGCTTCTCTTCTTCTGGTACTTTGTGATTCCGATCAATACCTGGATCTGGGGATTCCTTCCGATGAAGGCTCTCGGAATGGGCGAAAATATTCCGCGGGGCATCGCCTATCAGTGGGCTCGGTGGGGACGGGCGAACGATTATACCGATGCGGAAGGGAATTCGTTACGAGGCGAGCTTGCGAACTACCGGGGGGCTCTTCTGAATATTAGTTTTACCGATGACCCTTTCTACGCTCCTCTGCGCTCGGTGAAACGTCTTCTCGAACTTTATGCGAATGCCGAGAAAGAGCATCGACATATCGATCCGAAGGAGGTGGGGTCCGAGGGGATTTCTCACTTCGGCTTTTTCCGTTCGGGCTCTTGCCCAAAGCTCTGGGATGAAGTGGCCGAATGGCTGGAGAAGAAGTAGTCGCTACTTCGATTTTTTCTCTTTCTTCTCTACGATCCGGATCCCAACGAGAACACTCTCTTTGGGGCTTTTTTCTCGAATTCCGATCGCTTCCCTCTCATGGGAGGCCCAGAACCAGTAGGTTTTGGAGGCACCGGTAAAAAGTTCCTTCTGGTTCTCTTTCCACCACGCTCTCCATTTGAGGTGATTGTTCTCTTTTCCCCCGGTAATCGCTTTGAGCGCCGCGATCGCATCGTTCTTCATCTTCTTGGTGTTCTTCCAGGGCTTTCTCTTCCGGTTGTTCTGAAGTTTCGCAAGAAGGTCGAGAAGGGGTTCGATGGAAGAGGTGCTTCCAATCGCACCAAGAGCCTTGATCGCCTCTGGGATAATGGCGCGGATTTCTTCTTTTCCGACATCTTTCAGCAGTTGATGCAATGAGCTTGCCGAGCTTTCCCACCCCAGCTTTCCTTGGGATGTAGCGATTGCGGCTAAGACCGCTTGGGTCTTGAGGTTGGATCGAACCCCTGCATTGAGAACTTGAACGGAAGTAGGGTGATCGACCTCTCCGAGGGCGAGGGCGACGGCGATGCGGACCCGTTCGGTATCCTTCGTCAGAAGTTTTCCGACCGATTTGATCACATCAGAATGAGGTGTCTGGAGCGCTTCGCGTGCGGCATCGATTCGTTCCGCCTCTGCGCCCTTTCTTACCGTTTCAAAAAATCTTTCAAGAGCGCCTGCTGCGTCTTCTTTGGTTGGGACCGTGGGGGCGTCCTGGAGAAGGAGTGCGGCAAAAAAGAGGATGATCTTCATGTATCCATAACCCTTCCCGTGTCCGGAAAGTTCCTACGAATCTTGAATTTGTTGAAGAACTTTTTCGGGATGTTTTCCCGCGTCCGGGACCCTCTTCCAATGTTTCTTCACGACCCCATCGGGATCGATCCAGACGGTCGATCGAATGACACCGATCTTCTTTACCCCATACATCATCTTTTCCCCCCACGCGCCGTACTTTTCCATTACCTTTTTTTTGGGATCACAGAGGAGCGGGCTTTTCAGGGTGAATTTATCGATGAATTTCTGGTGGGACTCAGGGCCATCAGGGGAGATACCAACCACAACGGTATTGAGATTGTCCAGTTGCTTCTTATAGTCACGGAAGCCACACGCTTCTTTCGTTCAGCCGGGTGTGTCGTCTTTTGGATAGAACCAAAGGATCACATTTTTTCCGTGAAAATCTTTCAGGGATATCTTGTTCCCGGCGGTATCGGGCAGGGTGAAGGCAGGCGCCTTCTTTCCCTCGATGATTTCGGCCATTCGTTTGATCTCCTTTTGTGGAACGGTAAGAGATGGGGGCCGTGTCGTCAAGAAAGGAAGGTTCGGATTGCCTGTTCGACCTCTTCCCGGCGTTCCCAATGGACCGCATGACCGGCATCGGGAAAAGTGAGTGTGGTCGATCCGGGAAGTAACTCTTCAAAGCGAACCGCATTTTCGACCGGTACTTTTCGGTCTTCTTTTCCCCAGAGAAGAAGAATCTCTTTTCGTCTTTGACCGAGGTCCCGGTACATTTTTGTGAAGTCGGTGGGGGTATTGCGGATCGTCGAGAGAAAGGCGTATCCATATCCGGGGCGTTCGAGCTGTTTCTGGAAGCGTTCGTAAAACTCCCCAAAGCGTTCCGGGTGGAGGAAAGTTTTCTTTGTATCCCGAAGGAGGGAGCGGTTTCCGAAGAGAGCGAGGATCGTTTCGCCGAGAAGAGGTGTTTTCAGTACACCAAAACTTTTCTGATAGAGATGGGGGAGACCTCCCGGGGCGAGAAAAATAATCCGTCGGATCCGATCGGGATGTCGGTCGGCGAAATGAGCAGCGAGACCACATCCCCACGAGAAAGCGATGAGATGAAACGGTTCCTCCTTTTTCAGTTCTCCTAGGAGTTCGGATAATTGGCGGTAGAGGAGGTCGAGGTTGTAGGCTGTTTTTGGACGGTCGGATTCTCCTCTTCCAAAGAGGTCATATCGGAGCGTTTGAAAGCCCGCTCGGTTCAGAGCGGTGACGGTCGGGTCCCAAACATGCATCGGCGCGGTCATCCCATGGATCAGTACGACAAGGGGCCCTTCGCCTGAAAGATCGTATTGGGTCTTGCCATCCGTGAGTGAAATCGATTCGCTCTTTGACATCTTCCTATGATACAGCGATGTCCGGGAGCGGAAAGGAGTTGTTTTGTCGACCTTGGCCGGGAGGATGTGGTACCGTATTTTTCACATGACCGTAGAAGAGAGAAGAAAGCGATTAGAAGTAGCGATTGAGTTGGCTCGAAAGGCGGGGCTTTTAACGCTCAATCACTATCACGGGGAGAATCTCGTGATCGATCGGAAAGCGGATGACAGTCCGGTGACGGTTGCCGATCGCGAGGCGGAAGCCTTTCTCCGCCGGGAACTCGAGAAGGCGTTCCCCGAAGATGGAATTCTGGGAGAAGAGGAGGATGAGAAAGTCGGTTCGAATGCAAATCGATGGATCCTCGACCCGATCGATGGAACCGAATCTTTTATCCGCCGGGTTCCGCAGTACGGAACGATGATCGCTCTTGAAGTCGATGGCGAGTCGGAAATCGGAGTCGTCTCTCTTCCCGCCTTGCAAGAGATGGTGTACGGGGCGAAGGGATTGGGGGCGAGATGGATTCCTCCTGCGCGGGCCACATCGGTAGAGGCGAAGGTCTCTTCCGTTTCTTCTCTTTCAGAGGCGGTCGTCTTAACGACGTCGGTTACCGGTATCGAAAGGGTAGGGCATGGTGAGGCGTGGAGATCTCTCTTGGAAGCGACGCGAGAGTCGCGCGGATGGGGGGATTGCTATGGTCATCTTCTTGTTGCGACGGGGCGCGCTGAAATCATGGTTGACCCGGTCATGAAGATATGGGACTGCGCACCTCTCAAACCGATCCTCGAAGAAGCGGGGGGGCGGTTTACGGATTGGGGTGGCGTGGGGACGATCGATGGCGGGAACGCGTTCTCCTCTAATGGTCTCCTTCACGACGACGCGCTCGCTTTTTTCCAGTCGTAAAGATTCCCTCTTGACCTCGGCTTCCCGAACGTCTATAACCCGAGTAAATACTCAGGTTTTAAGAGAGGTGACCCATGCAATTGCCCCCAAAGGGAATCGACGCGAACGAACTTCTTACTCAACTTGCGAAGAGAAAAGAGAGCAATGTTGATTGGAAGGGCAAGAAGACCCTTGCCTATAGCTTTCATTTAAATGATGAGGTCACCGCACTGGCGGAGGAGGCGTATCGAACCTATCTTTGGGATAACGCCCTCGACCCCACGATCTCTCCGGCCCTTCTTCAATTTGAATCGGAGATCGTGGCGATCTGTGCATCTCACCTGCATGGAGATGACGAGGTTGTTGGGAGTTTTACGAGCGGGGGCACCGAAAGTGTTCTTCTCGCGGTCAAGACCGCTCGAGACTATTCCCGGGAACATCGTCCCGAAATAAAGAATCCGAACATGATTCTTCCCTCCACAGCGCACCCCTGTTTTCACAAGGCGGCTGAATATTTCAATGTAGAGAAGATCATTGTTCCGGTCGATCCGAAAACATGCTCGGTACGATCCGAAGATGTAGAGAAGGCGATCACGCCCGATACGATTCTTTTGGTGGGATCCGCTACCTCCTATGCACACGGTTCGGTTGATCCGATCGCACAACTCGGTCAGATCGCTCTGGAAAAGAATCTGCTCTTCCACGTGGATGGATGCATTGGTGGATTCCTTCTCAACCTGTTCCGGGAATTGGGAGAACCCGTACCGGAATATGATTTTGCGGTTCCCGGGGTGACATCGATCTCGATGGATCTTCACAAATATGCTTTTTGTCCAAAGGGAGCGTCGGTGGTTCTTTATAAGAATGCGACTCTCCGGAAGCACCAGATCTTCTCCTATTCTGGATGGCCCGGGTATTCGATCGTCAACCCGACGATGCAGAGTAGCAAGACGGGTGGGCCTCTGGCGGCCGCTTGGACCGTGCTGCATCACCTCGGGAAAGAGGGATACCTCAAGATTGCGGCTGACCTCCTGGATTTGCGCCGGGATTTGATCAAAAGAATAGAAGCGAGTGAAGAGTTCTACTTGCTCGGTCGACCAGAAATGACGCTTTTTGGGATCGCTTCTACATCGACCAATATCTTCGCTCTGGAGGATGAACTGAAGAAACGGGGATACGTACTGCATTCGCAACTAGAGCGGGAAGGCATTCCGGCGAATCTCCATGTTAATCTCTTGCCCGCCAATGCAGGGATTCTCGAATCCTTCTTTGTAGACTTGAAAGAGGCGGCCAGGGTGGTTCGGGAAAGTTCCTCCGAAGGGGACGGGATGTTACGAGCGGCGATGGAGAGCGTCGACTTGTCCGAACTAGATGACAAGGGGATCGCGGCTCTCCTTGAAATGGTTGGTCTCGGGGCGGGGCAGTTACCCGGAGGGGGAATGGCGGAGGTGAATGAGATCTTCAATGCGTTGCCGAGCGAACAGACGGATCGGCTTCTGAAGATCTACTTCAATGGCCTCAACCGGATCCAGAAAGAAACTCCGGCGGAAGTATGACTTTGACGCGACGTGCTCCGAGTCAGAGTCGGTCAAAGAAGACGGTCGATCGTATTCTTGATGCGGCGCGGTCGATTCTCTCGAAAGAGGGTGCCGGGGCATTCAATACAAACCGAATCGCCCAGGCGGCTGGAGTGAGTGTGGGCTCCCTTTACGAATATTTCCCCGACAAGGATGCCATTATCGATCGAATCTCGGAGGAGATCGCAAAGAAAGAGACCGAGGAGGTTCTCGATCTATTACGAAAGAAATCGGGTGATTCTCCTGCGATGGTTGTTGAATCGGTTGTCGGGTTGTTGCTCGATCTGTATCGGACCCATCTTTCTCTCTATCGGGGAGTTCGGACGATTCGGGCGGTACGAGAAAATGTAGGCACCCGACCAGCAGAGCAGGTCATTATGGAAGAGGTTCGTTCCATTCTTGCGCCCTATGCCAAGAAATTGGGGATTGTGGATCTGGAGCGCACGAGTTTCACGCTCTTTCACCTTGTGGAGTCACTCTCTTTCCAGATGGTCGAGCATGGGGAAGGGCGATGGGGAAAGAAACGGTGCCGGGAAGAGGTCGTTCAAGCGGCGCTGCGATATGTTGGGCTCGATCGAATTGCGCTCTAGTTTCCTATATAGATCTGCAACGTCTCTTTCCACCAATCACTCGAAAGCCGTTCAATGAGAGCATGGTTGATCGACTCTCGAAGAGGACTCGCGGCCGGAAGGCCGAAGGCGTAGTCCTGCCGTTCAAAAGTAGGGTGGAGAACGGTGACCTTTTTATACCGATTTTTCTTCGCCAGGAAGCGGAGCATCGGTTGGTCATAGACGACCGCATCCAGTTTCCCCGCTTCGAGCTCATCAAGGGCTTTTTGTGTGTTATCAAATTCCTGGAACAGGATCCTCCCCTCTTCGAGGTAGGCGGCGCTCGTGGAACTTCTTACGGATCCAACACGAACTCCGCGCAGGTCTTCCGGACCATCGATGGACGAAGAGAGTTGGCTTACGGTAAGCGACGAAGCGATGGCGGCGGTAAATCCGGAGATAAGCATGATGCTCGCA
>CAYRLD010000026.1:6087-12638 GCA_964424925.1 uncultured Planctomycetales bacterium | reverse complement strand
CCGATGCCACCTTCGACAGGGTCCTCTCCACCTACGTCCTTACGACCGTGCCAGACTGGCCGAGAGCTCTTTCGGAAATGGCGCGGGTCCTTCGCCCGGGAGGACGGCTCGTCCTCACCGATGATCGACTCCCGCCCGGCTGGTTTCTGGGGCCAGGCCCGATGTTCCGCAAGATCTTCACCGAAGGATGGACCGACATTCATAAAGAGATCGTCGAAGAGATGAAACAATACTGCTCTGACGTCGATCTCCGGTTTTTTCACTTGGGTCTCATCTATCTTGTCCGAGGCATCCGAAAATAAATCGGGCTAAATCGACTCTCCGCGCCGGCGTGGACGGGAAAGAAGCACCACAAGAATAAGTCCCATTCCCATCATAAAGAGAAAGAGATAGGTTCCGAGTCGACGCTGCGCCCAGATCGACGTCGCAAAACAGTCGTTCCCGGACCCGGTCTTTTCCGGAGGACCCGTGAATGTCGCAGAAGAGTGCAACATCACTCGGGTAGAAGCATAGCTTCGCTTCCGCGCATCCCCGCCCCGGTAATCGAGAAACCAGGCAACGTGATCCATAGAGGGATCTACATACGGGACTTCGCCTACCCATTCCCCCCCCACCTTCCACATCGGAATCGACTCCCACTCGGCGGACGTATAATCCGGGTCCGGGGTATCCGAAAAGTTGACCGATTGAAAATAGAGCGAATCCTCTACGGGAAGATACCAGAGCCGGGGCTCTCCCACCTCGACCTCATTCTCTAGGACGGCCGAACAACGGAACGTCTCTCCGTCCCGTACCGCGCTCACCTCTGTCCATTCCGGTTTTTCTTCCGAAAGAAGAACGTGATCGATCCACATACGAAAAGCATCCGCATGCCGGTGTGTCCCGCAACCGTGCCCATAATCGGGAACCTGAACCTGCATCGTTTCTCCTGCGAGAGCGTTGGTTAATTTGGGGACAAGCAGCGGAGGAACCGCATGGTCACGAATCCCGGTCACCAGAAGAACCGAACAATCGAGTTCCCCACCAAAAACGGCTGGATCCCGGTGATAAGAAAATAGATCTCTCATCGGCTCTGGCATTGCAGCGAGAGCATCTACGGAGGGACGGCTTGATACAAAGCTACCATCGGAGGGATAAATATCCTGAAAGCAGCCAATACTTCCGGTCGCGACGAGCCCTTTGATCCTGGAATCAAATCGAGCCAAAACATACCCGTGCCCGGCCGAAATGGAGGAACCCAGATGAACCACAGAAGTAATGTCATGTCCGGTCAATTTGGAAAGGAGCGTAATTCCCCGGGCCCGTACCGCCGCACTCGGATAGGCACCCAACCACGAAGCATCCCCCGTCTCCACAAACTGCATATTGAGATAATCAGAGAGGTCATGGATTTCGGTCTGGCCGTAATGTTCCCCCAGCATCGGAACCCCCATGACCGGGATTCCATACTCCAAGGCGGTATACTCAAAATAATTCCGTTCAAAATCAAAATCGGGATTAATATTACTGCTCCCGATCGGGCAGATCGCCATCATGCCGAGGCGGTCCGGAGCAATCTCCAAGGGAACGGCAATCGACACCTTTCCGAACCACGCGCCATCTTTCCACATGTGGCTAAAATAGGAGACTCTCAGAATCCGGAATCTCAGTCCCGGATGGGTGACACTATCGACAACCTTATTGACCAGAATCTTCTCCTCCAACGTAGAGGTATCGAGCATTTCCGCCTCGCTCAAAGGAAAGAAGAGTTCCTCATCAGAGGATTGCGCGAAAGCCAGAGAAGAGAAGAGAAAAAGAAAACTTAATCCAATTGCGAGCGTGAACCGGTACATGAGATCCTCCTGAAAAATGAGTACCCTCCTGTACGCTTCCTGCGGAAAATCCTCACCAAAAAAATAGAAATCGTGACCTCTTTTGTGGCTTTTCATGCGCGAAGGGGATAGGTTTCTTTTAAAGTATGTTTGATGCCGACACACAGGGAGACCTTTTCCGGAAACGATTCTCCGCCTCTGCTTGGAGCCGTGTGGTTCGAGAATCGGATGGCCTCGACCAAGAAACCCTCTCCAAGTTTCTCTCCTCCTACTGGCGTCCCACGTACCTCTATATTAGGCGCGACCGACGAAAATCGAATGAGATCGCCAAAGACCTCACCCAGGACTTCTTTGCACACCTGATCGAAAAAGACATTCTCGACAAATACCGTCCGGAACTTGGCCGCCTGAGAACCTTTCTCAAAGTAGCTCTTAAGAATTTTCTAGCGGACAAGGAAAGAAGAACCAACGCGGCTCGAAGGGGCGGGGGACGAAAATTGGTCTCTTTTGATCAAGAAGAGGTTCAACGGCTCGACGAGATGGCCCGGGGGGAAGATTCACCCGATCACCTCTTCGACCAGGAGTGGGCGTATGATCTTCTCCGGGATTCGGTAGAAGAGGTTCGGGATCGCCTAAAAAAATCAGAGAAGGAAATCTACTGGACTGCGTACGAGTCCTATGATCTGGAATCCTCGTCGGAACAACGTCCGACCTATCGGGAGATTGCAGAGCAATTGGAAGTACGCGAAGAACAGGTTACCCGCTACATTTCATTTGTTCGCAAGAACATCCGGCAGGAGATGATTCAACGACTCGGAAACCAGGTCACCTCTGAACAGGACCTTCATAGGGAGATGGAAGAACTTCTGGGAGAGTAAATGGATCTCCGAGGCATGAATCCGAGCCGGTTTCTCAAGCGAATACGAAAAGGACTCGAATCACGCGATGATCGTGTTCTGGGAAATCTTGCCGTCTATCGAAAGCTCATCACATCTGAAGAGCTCAATCAGGTCCTCGATCTTCCCGAAGTGAAATCGGGAGACCTTCCCATGGAAAAAGCTCTCCGAGAAAAGACCTCCCTTTCCTCGGAGCAGATCGAAAGTTTGCTTCAAGAAAAACGGCGACAAGAACTTCTCGACTATCTTCAGACCCGAACCGAGGCCCTCCCCCCCGAAGTGGAAGAAGCGGAGTTTGATCCGGATCGCAACCTCGGCCGATACCTACTCGTCCACCTGATCGGGCGTGGCGGGTCGGCCGAAGTGTGGAAGTCATGGGATCGTCAGATGGCGCGATGGGTCGCAATTAAACTACTCCGAACGGAAATTCTCTCCCCTGCGATTATCACCCGTTTTCAACGGGAAGCGGGTCTCGTAGGGAAATTACGCCACCCGAATATCGTCGCCGTGCACGATACAGGATCGTGGAAAGATCTCCCCTACATCGTGATGGATTTGATTGAACATGGAGACCTTGAAAAGAGAACGATAGAAGGCCAACTCGATTGCGCCGAGATCGTAGAAAAGGTCGCCCAAGCCGTGCACCTTGCCCATGAACACGGAATCATTCACCGGGATCTGAAACCAGGAAATATCCTCCTCGATCAACGAGGAGATCCCCTTGTAACAGACTTTGGCCTGGCCCGTTCAGAACGGGAAGTAGACTCCATTACGGAGACCGGGTCTGTTCTCGGAACGCCAATCTATATGGCACCCGAGCAAGTTCTAGGGGAACCGATCACAGCCAGGACAGATATTTATGCGCTCGGAACGATCCTCTATGAATTAATCACCGGAAAGAGAGCCTTCGAAGAATCCGTGTTGGGAGAACTCTTCCAGCGGATCACATCGGGGCCCCTTCCTCCGACTCCCCGAACCATCAAAAGCTCGATCTCTGCGGACCTGGAGAACATCTGCCTCAGAGCAATGGCCCGCGACCCCCTCGAGCGGTACGCCTCCGCTTCCGAATTTGCCGAAGACCTCGCTCGATTTCGAAGAGGACAGATCCCCCATGCGAAACCGGTCTCCCTCCCCGATCGAGTCCTCCGGTGGGGAAAACGAAATCCACTCCCGACAACTCTTGCTATGGCACTTATTCTCGTAAGCGGAGTAGGAGTCACCCTCTTCCTCTCGCATCAGAACGAACAGGAAAACAGGCTGTCTGCGCTACGACGAGCACAAAAATCGGCTACCGCATACGCCGCCGGAAACTATTCTGCCGCAGAAGCGGAAGCGACCGAAGCGATTCGCCTCGACCCGGACCTCTCGGAAGGACACTTCTGGGCGGGAAGAGTCTTCTTTCACCAATACTGGCGTCAAAGATCCCTTCCCTCGGTCGCCATCTTTGTAGATGAGATCCGGTTCCTTCCCCCACCGCCGGAATCCTCCGAAGAGAAAGCCCTTCTGGCCAGAACAAAAAGATCCTTTTCGGGGATTACGCAAAGCAGCTTTGAAGGGGCGCATTCCTGGCAGTGGAATGCTTCCCAAGGAATGCTGGCGCTCATTGAAGGAGACTATGCGAAAGCCGAAAACGACCTTCGGCAAGCGCAAGAAGAGACTCACGACCGCGAAATCACCTACCTCCTCACGCTCGCTCTTTACTTCCAGAAGAAATTCAAGGAAGCGTATGACCTCCTTGATGCGATTCCCGCACCGAGAGAAGAAACGGTAGAAATTGCCCGGATCAAAAACATTCATGCCCTTGCTATTGAAGCACAGAAAACAGGGAAGCCAGCGTACGCTCTTTATGAAAAAGCGCTTCATTTGTGCCGTACCTTCACACCGCTCTTGGATCAAAAAACTCTTGCCACCCTTGAAGCCCACATCCGGACGACCCAGGCCGTCTATTTCTATTCCACCGGTCGGCACCTCGATCAGAGAAAGCGATTCGATCTACTCCTAAAAAGGTTGGAAGCCGTCCCCGAAAAACCGATCGAGACAGACCTTATGCTGGTGAAAGTCTCTATGGTTCGAGGACAGATCGCACTCCGAGCGGGAAACCGAAACCAAGCCAGCTATATCTATAAGCGAGGATGGGAGGTTCTACACCAAATTGAGACAAGCACCCCCCCCCCCCCCCATCCTTCCCCTTCTCCGGGCCAACCTTCTGACTCTCCGTGCGGAACTGTGGAAAGAGCTTCCGAAGAGAGAAAAGGACATCCAGGACGCTCTCGAAGCACTCTCCACTTTAGATGAGACTCTAACCGGAACATCAAATGAAATTCTGATCCGCGCTTCGCTCATCGCACTCCAAAATCTTGGCACAACCGGATTGGAAAACAGCGTGGCCTTCCTCGAAAAAGAGATAAAAGCCTCTCCGGAAAACCCGATTCTTCTGATTACCAGGGCAACCTACCTCAGTAAATTGGCGGAAAGGAAAAGGAGGGAAGGAGAAAACCCCCGCCCCGCTTTTCGCCAAGCGCACAAAGACCTAAACAGGGCCCTCGATCTTCCTCCGGTCACACATCTTCTCTTTGATGCCGAAATACAACTCGCGACCCATGTCTATATGGTGGGGTCTCTTCCGAATAAGGTAATCGAGAATCACCAAGGAACCCTGACCCGAATTCTCGAGATCCTTACAAAACAAGAAGCGGATTCCCCTCGGATTCCGCGGGTAAAAGCTTTGATTCATCTTCTGGAGGCCGCCCTCTTAAGGAGAGCCAGAGAAGATGCCTCTCTTCATTATAGAAAAGGGATTGGTCTCCTGGAGACTCTTATGGAAGAAGGAAACGATCAGGATACACGGCCCCTTCTCGCAGAAGCATGGCTCCAATGTGGGCTGGCAAAACATGCGCAAGGAGGGAACCCTGCAGAAGAATTCGGGAAGGCACTTGAGATAATACGAGAAAGGGAAACGCGGGACCCGGAAAACATCCATATCGCCATCCAGGTAAGAGAACTTCTCCTCTCGAAAGAAAACTTTGGGGCTTCCGAAGGTCCGATCGCCTGGGAAGAACTCGAAACTTCCTTGGAAGAAGTCTCTCGATTTGTCGAAAAGGATCCGAAGAACCTCCTCCTCCGTATCAAGAGAGCGAACTTTGCCTATCAACTCGCTACGTTGAAAACCCGAAACCAAAAACCGCTCAACGGCCTGGTTGAACTCGTCATCGAAGATACGACAAAATGCATAGCGAAACCGAGTCTTGCTCGCAAGGCGCTCATGCTGCGCGCGCTCATCCAGGGAACGGGGGCGATCGAAGCCGCTTCGGGAAATCAGATTATGACCTCCCTGAAACAACTCGATCAGAGCGGCTTAGATTTTGAATTGATCCTGAAACAGACTCCCAACTATATCCCCGCTTATCTCTTTCGCGCGGAAATCTATTTCAACGCCCTCTCACGAAATCCTGATGGATTCCTGCGTTTGGGAGGACATACGAATGTACACAGCCTTCTTCAGGTTATTTACGAAGACCTCACGCGCGTTCTCGCCCCCGCCGATAATGCACAAGCGTACCTTCTGCGCGCACAAGTAGAACTTCTGGAACTCTTTCTCCACCGGGGAAGAGCAACAGAAAAAGAGGGACGAGATCTCGCCAAAAGATGCCAGGAAGATGCAAAAAGGGGAGAAACTTTCAACCCCGCACTCTCTCTCTATCTAGGGCTCGCGGGGCAGGTGTTTGAGCTTCAATACGCCTCACCTCTCGATCGGCAACAACGGTATAGAACTCTCTACCAGAAGCTTGCCTCACATATGGAAAAGCATCCCGAACTCGTAAGCGATCAGTCGAACGTTCTCCTG
>CAYRLD010000026.1:542-5987 GCA_964424925.1 uncultured Planctomycetales bacterium | reverse complement strand
CGGAGGTTCTCTCCTCTTTTTTTCATTCCCGGCCAAGATGAGAGATTTTCTCCGCATTCAAGGTGATCGCGTCATACCTCTGCTCAACTTTCCCCGCCACGACATAGGGACCCAGAGTCCCCACAAGCGAGCGATACCGCTGGAAAATTCTCGGGAAGCAGGTCACTTCAAAAAGACCATACTCATCCTCCAGAGTCAGGAACTGCATCGCCTCTCTTCGCGCGGTCATCGCCACCCGAGCCGTCGCCATCAGCCCAACAAGACGGACAGAACGACCGACCCTCTGAGAAAGAATCCGACTATCGGTGGATCGCTGAGGGGAAACATAGAAAAGAGGGTGCTGGCGAGCGGAAAGGCCAAGAACCTCCATCTCATATCGAAATTTTTCCGATTCCGTATGGTCGGGGATCGGGGGAACCGCCCCTCCCTTTGATCGAACGCTCATCCAGATCCGAGGCCGAGAAAGCCCCGTCCAATCGAAGGCTCCACAGAGCGCCAGGTTCCGAAGAGAAGGTCGAGAGATCCGGGTGCGACCGAGAAAATCTTCGAGCGAATCAAAGGGGCGGGATTGAAAGATCTGTTCGATCTCCCGGCACGATAACAAAGCAATTCGTCCGAGACCGACACGGATCCCTCCCTGCTCCTCTGTAAATTCCACCGCCGACTTTTGTAAACAGGGAAGATAGATCGGAATCCCTTCCCGCTTCGCCTGCTCAATATAGACACGAATATCGTATAGTCCCTGGTTGTTATTGATCGCCCCCACCCAATGAGCCACCGGATAGTGCGCCGCCAGCCATGCGGAAGCCCAGGCGAGAACCCCGTACGAAGCGGCATGCGCCCGGCAAAATGAGAATGAATTAAACTTTGTCATCTGTACCCAGAAGTCGGCCGCGACGTCGGGGGGAGTATCATTCGCAGCACAGAGAGCCAGGAACTCTCGAGAAAGAGCCACGCCTTCCTCCTCACTCTGAATTTTTTTCACCTTCCGACGAAAGAGATCCCCCTCTGAGAGAGAAAGACCAGCCAACCCCGAAGCGACGACCATGGCATCATCTTCATAAAGCATTACGCCGTGCGTATCCGCCAACATTTCGCCCGGAGGGGAAGGCTCCAGACCTCTCGTCCGACGAATGAAACGCTCCTTCATCCCAAGGGAAGAGGCTCCAGGACGAATCAACGCGAGAGCCTTCATCAAGCCCTTTGGATTGGAAGGCTTCATCATGCGCAAAAGCGCCCGCATTCCAGGAGACTCAAGCTGATTACATCCAATCGTATTGCCCTCCTGGACGAGGCGTACCGTCGGCTCATCGATCGGAAGACACTCTACATCAGGCCGGGTCCCGGTCGTCTTCTCAACAACATCGATCGTCTCTCGAATGGTGGATAAGGCCCGGTTTCCCAGAAGATCGATCTTCACCAGCCCCACCTCTTCTACCGATCTCTTGTCATACTGCGTAACCATCACTCCCTTCTCTGCAGGCTGCATCGGAGCGACCCCGTCGGGACGAAGAACGACCCCACCACAGTGAACCGAAAGATGGCGAGGTCTACCGAGAAGAGCCTTCGCCGCCGCTTCGATTCGGGATTGATTGGGAAGAGGAACCCGCCGACGCTTCGATTGACTCACCTGGGCATCCGAACAGCCAAAGGCCTTGGCGGCTTCTCGAAAAGCGGAACGGGGTTGAAAAGTGATATGACTCGATACCATCGCCACATCCCCAAAGCGATGAAAAACATAATCGAGAATGTCGTCACGAATTCGCCAGCAGAAATCGATATCGAGATCGGGGTAATCTGAGCGCCCTTCATGCAGAAACCGCTCAAAGGGTAGATCAAATTCGATCGGACACACATTCGTAATCCCAAGAACGTATGCGACAACACTGCTCGCCCCCGATCCCCGTCCGGCGACCGGAACCCCTCGGTCACGAGAGTGGCGGACAATATCCCGGACAACGAGAAAGTAATCCGCATACCCGAGTTTCCCAATCAGGTCGAGTTCCCGACATAATCGCTCGAAAGGAGGCCGCCGGGGATACCGCCACGCAAGCCCCTCGAAACAGAGTTGGCGTAATTCTTCTCCCCCCCCTCCAAACTCGGGAAAGATTTTTGGCGCCGGAAGGAATTCCCACGAGCACAACCGGGCGATCCGATCGGTCGCAGCCGGATCGTCATCCGGTTGGAGAACCGCCTCGGAAGAGTCGAGATTTGTGACCTGTGCGAGAAGGGAATTCTCACGAATCGCTGAGACAAGTTGATGAACCCGGAACTCTTGCGGAATGGAAAACGTTGCCGATCTCGTAGCGGCCGGAGAAACGAGGAGCCCTTCTGGATGAAAATAGGTCTCGCCCTTTTTGTGCGCCGTAATGATCCGACAGAGATTTCCGTACCCGGTCCGATTCTGGACGAGATACAACACCCCGGCAACCCGAGCCCCAAGCACGGGATGAATCCCCACCGACCGGCACCGCTTCCAGAACTCAACCGAACCGTGAAGGCTCTCATCATCTGTGAGAGCCAAAGAACGAATCCCAAGCTCTTTCGCCCGATCGACCAAGGCGGTCGGAGAAGCGGTTCCCCGAAGAAAACTGTACCAGCTACGAACACAGATCATTTTGTCAAAGAGGGAGTCCGAAGAATGTACCCGTAAGAATCGTGCGGGATCTTCCCCAAAAGAGAGATCGCCCGCCCCGCTACAATCGCCCCGTGACCAAACCTTTCTCGAATCTGATCGACCGCCTCATGCAAAAGACGAAATCGCTGGTCCGAAAAGAGATCGAGTTGGGCCCCTTGCCGAGAGAAATTCCGGAACACAACTCCAACATGTCGCAAGGTCACTCGACGGGTATACCTTCCCCATAGAAGTTGTCGGACAAGAGGCTGAACCTCTTCGTCGATCGATGTGGGGGGAAAGGAGAGTGTCGCCTCTTCCCGGACCCAGTCGGAGTATCGCAGAGAGACTTTCACCGTTCGCACCTGCAACCCCAATTGACGAATCGTTCTCATCCCCCGATCAACCAGATAGAAAAGCATCCCGTCGATCTCTTCCCTCTTCGCGGTCGCCTCATGAAAGGTGGTCTCCCGCGAAATCGTCCGAGGAATCTCCCTCTCCTCCACCGCACGGGTATCTTCTCCGCGAGCCCTGTCGTAGAGATCATGCCCCACCTTTCCGAGCATCCCCTCGAGTGTCTGCCGCGGAATCGCCCGAAATTCTCCCACGGTTCGGATCTTCATCTCTTGAAAGAGCGCGGCCGTTTTGGGACCAACCCCAGGAAGGTGCTCGATTCCAAGAGGAAGAAGAACCGACTCTTCTTTCCCTGGGGGAATCATCCGCAATCCGTCCGGCTTCGCCGACTTGGAAGCGAGACGGGCCATCATTCGGTTCTTCGCAATCCCAACCGTAACCGGAAGACCGATCTCTTCCCGAACCTCTCTTCGCAAACGATGCCCCACCTCGACCAGATCAGGATAGATCCGATCTGTTCCCGAAAAATCGCAGAGCGCTTCATCAAGGAATGTTTCGATCGCCGGAGCATACCGAAGACAGATCTCCCAGAGGGCATCCGTAAGACATCGATAGACTTCATATCGACCCTCGACCACCACAAGTTCGGGACAGATCCGTTGTGCCTGATGAAGGGCCATTCCATTAGAAAGCCCCCGAGCCCTCGCTTCATAACTACAGGAGGCGATCACACCACTTCCGACCGCCACAGGGCGCCCCCGAAGAAAGGGATTCCGAAGCTGTTCCGCAGAAGCAAAGAATGCATCCACATCGACATGAAAGAGAATAGAACGCATCACCAACCTTCAATTCACAATCAGACTGTCGAGATACCAGACCGGTTCGCCCTCCCGGTACGAGAGGAGAAAGACCTCTCCCGAATCAGCGGTCACCGAGAAGAAATAACGGACCGGACGAGTCATTCGGTCGATCCAGTGGGAATTGAGAACGCGCACCTGAAAGTCACGGGTCCCCCACTGAAAATAGAGGGGCTCCACCCGCCCCCGTTCATAACGAACGACGATCTTTCCGAGCTTCTCCCCAATTCGTTCTTCCCTCACGAAAGAAGCCTATCACAAAAACAGCCAAAATGTTAGGTTTATGTTAGTGTTATTGATTTTTGGACCAAACGCCCTTTAGAACCTATACTGGACCGAAAATGAGCGAGAAACAGACCGAAATCCGGAAGAAAATTCTCGAGGCGTATCGAGAGTCAACCCTTCTCGCCCTCTCCCGTAAAGAGGCCCGCCTCTACCGGATCGCCCAAGGAGTCCTCCTCGCTCTCTACGCTGCGGGAGTCATCTTCCTGGAAACGATTCTCGAGAAGAACGCCATCGAGACGAGTCTTGCGGATCGCATCGTCGGAATCGTGCTGGTCACCGGAATCCTGATCGGCATCCGTATCTGGCTCGAACGAAGAACCATCATCAGAACCTTCCGGGGGAAATATGAGAGCGAATGGGGTCTCGTTGAGTTCTACCGGGAAAATTGGACCTACCTCCGCTACCTCGTTTTCCGTGACACGTTCAAAGAAAAGATCCAGACCGATCTTTCCGAAGAGAAAATGTTCGAGATCCGAGATCATTTTTCCGCAGAAGCGGATCTTCTTTCCCGAACCCACGGAATCGGATTCGCGGCCAAGTATGCCGGCTATGCCATCGGACTGATGATCGCCATCTTCTCCAAAATGGCGATGAAGTTTACCCACCCGGTCATGCTTAACACACTGATCGTTCTCGCCAGTCTCCTGATCTTTACCAACGTCTTACAGAGACAGTTCCGTTCGCAGACACAGAAACTGGAAGAAGTTCGGCAACTTTGGAACTGGTACATCTTCGAACACAAGAAGAGTAATTAAACCCGCCGAAGGGCAATCCCAAAACCGATCCCGATTACCAAAGCGAAGATCCCTCCCACCACGGGGAGAGGAAAGCCGGAATCCTGGTAGAGCGGAGGTTTTTCTCCATCCGTCCGGGCATGGTTACGAGAAGGATCTGCGGGATTGAAAAAGACCTGAACCTCGGCCCCCTCTTTGGAACTCCCTTCCATGACCCCTTCATACACCCGGGTCTGGTAAAAAAATTGATAATGACACCCCTCGGCCTCCACATGAACGACATGCCCGGTCAAGACGGAAGTATCTCTTCGAAAGCTCCCGGACAGAAGTTGGCCGAGAAGAAAAAGCCCCAGAAACGTAAAAACGAAGGCGCCGATCCGAAATCCTGTTCTCTTCCTCATCTCATCCTTATTTTTGATTGACGCCCCTTCCCGCTCAAGGGAAAGTGTCTCTATGACAGACGATAATCATCAACTCGCGGTTTTCATCGATTTCGAAAACCTGGTTCTGGGCGTTCGTGGATCGAGAAGGAAATTCGACATTGTCAAAGTTCTCGACCGAATGCTCGAGAAGGGAAAAATCACGGTCAAGAAAGCGTATG
>CAYRLD010000026.1:0-532 GCA_964424925.1 uncultured Planctomycetales bacterium | reverse complement strand
GCCATTGAGTTAATCGAGATCCCCAAGAGAACCCGTACAGGAAAAAACTCAGCCGACATCCGCATGGTGGTCGATGCGATGGACCTCTCCTATTCCAAGTCACACATTGAAACCTTTGTCATCGTCTCCGGAGATAGCGACTTCTCTCCCCTCGTCTCTAAATTAAAAGAGAACGGTAGAACCGTCATTGGGATCGGGATGAAAGATTCCACTTCAGACCTTCTTCGGGATAACTGTGATGAATTTATCTACATAGAAGATATCGAACGAGCCCCCCTCGCCCCACCGGCCATTCCAGATACCGTTCCGGAAAAACGCCGCTCTGCCATGCAGCAGTTAATCGATTCTATTCTCGCGCTCAAAAGAAACAACAAAGAGACGCTCTACTCCTCTATGATCAAAGACGCCATCAAACGAAAGAGCCCTCAATTCGACGAAAGCTTTTACGGCTACCATACCTTCAGCGATCTTCTCGAAGACGCTGAACGCGCTGGCATTATCAAATTAACGACGGACGCCCGAAGCGGGACCT
>CAYRLD010000025.1:0-12739 GCA_964424925.1 uncultured Planctomycetales bacterium | reverse complement strand
CCGGCAACCGCAAGGATGAGAGAGACCAAGGCAAACATCCCAATCGATCGAGGCCATTGATGGGGTGCAGGAGCTGAATCCCCAGCGACATCTTCAAATACATAAAACCCGCGTTGACGGGACTTCTGCATAGTGAGTTCACTCTGAATATCCAGGTAGCGTTTCTCGTCACCTTCCAGATGACTGAGCGTGGCCACGGTTTCTCTTACCGGACCTAGGTTTGTAACTTTGCGCTTCTTTTCATCTGTTAATTTATAGATCTGTGCATTCACATCACGCTCTTCTTGCGACAAATTCCTTAGTTCAACAGATCGTACCCGATCTAGCTCCCGTGCATACTGAGCACGCAATTCGTCTAACTGGGCCCGCATCTTCTGAAGTTGCGGGTGTTGTTCACGCAGTGCAAAAGTTTTCGTAGCCGTTGAAACGTTCAGGGAGACGATGTCGCCACGCAATTGTTCCAACACCGGAGAGGTAAGACCTTCATTATCGGGAACACTGGCAAAAGGAGTAAAATCAAGATGTTCACTCGCGAGAAGCGATTGTCTCTTTGCCGTAATCTGCTCTTTGCGAATTTGAAGTCGGGAAAGTTCCTTCTCCAAACGAGAAATGTCTATTTGGAGGGATTTTTGAGTATCCTCGACAAAGCTCAAGGATGTCTGAGACATCCCTTTAGAATTCTTTGCTTTCTTGATTTCGGCAATTCGAGAGGTCACGTTATCCACGAGGGTGTTGTATTCCTGTAGAGCTTGCCCTCGACTATAGATAACCGCACCTTTGGCTAATGAATTTACGAGAAGTTTGGCCTCTTCGGGAACTATGGATTGCGCGGTTAGACTTAAGAGTTGAACTTTTTCATCCGGCTTGGTGACCTGGACCAGGGAAAACATGGAACTGACCCCGGCAATCTTTGCCTGGTCTGGAACGAGAGAGACAATGCGCCCTCCCTCCTCTTTGACTTTCGCGAGGTTCGCCGCCTGAATTAAGGCGACAAGACCATTTTCCTGGGAATCATCCCGCCAAAACGCCTGCTCTTCTGAGGGAGTGCCTAGATCGGCATCTTTAGCCGCTAGGTAGATGACCGCAGCCGTATCGAGTACATGCTTACTCCCGATCAACTTTTCCCGGGTATAGTAGCTGTAGCCCGTCTGAGCGAGGTTCAACGCTTCCCGTTCAATGGCGCTGTACGATCGTCTCTGTGCTAACACACCCAGTCGCGAAGTCGAGCTGTACATCGCCCGCTCATTTGCAACAAGGTATACAGTGAAAATGCCCATCAAACAGACGAAAACCACACTGATTGTCGCCCATCTGCGCCGCAAAATTGTAAAATAGTCTCTGATTTCCATCACTTATCCCTCAGATTACCCATTATTTCTTCGGCATCTTAGCGCATCCTCTATAGTGGAATACGCGTAAAAAATTCATAAGAAAATTGAGAATTCTATCCCACCCAAAGCAACCCTCCATCTCCCCCGATATGTGGAGGACGCTTCGCCACTCAAACTATAGCACATTTACTCAGGATTCGCGGAATCAACCGAGGATACGATGATCTTCTTCGAGATAGATTCCCTGCAAATTCATTTTTAACTGCTCTGGATTGGGAGAATGTTGGAGGGCCGCCTTCTTAGAGGTTAATCCGCGATCGACAAGATCGACGAGAGACATGTTCAGATCTTGCATCCCCTCTTCCTTGGAAGCCTTAAGGAGGTCTCCCAATTTCTTATCCTCTGAAGCGGCGATCAACTTTTGTGCTGTGGAATTATTGAAGAAAATCTCTACCGCAGGAACCATCTTCACATCCTCCTGCGTGGACGGCAGAAGTCTCTGGCAAAGAATGGACCTCAAATTGAAGGAGAGAGATTGTCGAACTAACGGTTGCCTTTCTGTTGGGAACAGATCGAGAAGACGACCGATACATTGAGGGACACTTGAGGCGTGGATCGTAGCAAAAACCAGGTGTCCGGTTTCCGCTGCGGAAAGGGCGGCATCAAAAGAAAGATGATCCCGCATTTCCCCAATCAGGATGACATCTGGATCTTGACGAACCACCGTCTTAAGCGCCTGGTGATAATCGGGAACATCAATCCCAATTTCTCGCTGACTGATGAAGGACTTCTTATCCTCAAAGAGATACTCAATAGGGTCCTCAAGAGTCACAATATGTTTTTTCTGAGTTCCATTGATATGGTTGAGCATACTCGCGATCGTAGTCGACTTTCCGGAACTGGTCGGCCCCGCAACCACAACCAAACCCTGCCGATATTCGCAGACCTTCTGAATAGAAGTTGGAATATGAAGCTCTTCAAAAGAGGGGATTTCGGTTTCTACCCTTCGAATCGCCGCCGCAACCGCTCCCCGTTCATAATACAGGTTAAACCGAAACCGTCCGACACCGGGAATACTGGAGGCGAAATCAATATCACGATTCTCTTCTAGCTGTTTTCTCTGAGAATCATTCATAGCTTCCGAAAGAAGACTCGATGCCTCTTCCGATGTCAAAGCACGATTCCCAATCTCATGGACAACCGTATTAATTCTCAGGAGAGGTTTTTGCCCCGATTTGATATGAATATCGCTGGCACGATTTTTCTGCGCAGCGAGAAGAAGTTTCGCAAGATCTCCAGATACCTCAGACCCCAACAGGCACCTCCCTTATCCCAAAAAAGAAAGCCCCAAAACCAGAGATAGGAAGGTAACACGGAGGAGAGCCGACTTCAAGACCACAACGAAATGGAAGCCCCGGGATCAAGAACGACCATACTGCTTTTCATAGTAATCCCGGTATTCACCAGAACGAATACGATCGAGCCAGGCCCGATTCTCCTGATACCAAAGAACCGTCTCTTTCAAACCAGATTCAAAAACTTTGGCAGGCTTCCAACCGATCTCATTCTGCAACTTCGACGTGTCCAACGCATACCGGCGATCGTGTCCGGGACGGTCCTTCACAAACTTGATCAAAGCCTCTGACTGACCACAATGTTCCAGAATCGCTTTCGCTACATCTACGTTGGGACGTTCGTTCATACCGCCAATGTTGTACACTTCTCCGGGAACACCCTTCTCCATAACGCTCCAGATTGCCCGACAGTTATCTTCCACATGTAGCCAGTCACGAATATTCATTCCATCCCCGTACAAGGGACACTCTTTCCCTTCCAGCGCATTCGCCGTAAAGAGAGGGATGAATTTTTCCGGATATTGGAAGGGGCCATAATTGTTTGAGCTACGCGTAATAACAATCGGCATCCCAAAGGTATGGTGATAAGCACGACAGAGGAGATCGGCGCCCGCTTTTGAAGCAGAATAGGCACTGTTGGGGGCAAGGGGAGTTGTTTCGGTGAACACCCCTTCCGGAGGAAGAGAGCCATATACTTCATCCGTCGAAATCTGGACGAAACGGGGTATGGAGTGCCTTTTTGCCGCTTCCAAGAGAACAAGCGTCCCCTGTACATTAGAGCGGACAAAAGCGTCCGGCCCCGTAAGACTTCGATCTACATGAGATTCTGCTGCGAAGTTTATAATCGCATCAAACCCGCGAGAGACCACTGACTCAACAACCTCAGGGTCGGAGATATCCCCTTTTACGAATTCAAATTGATCCGTAACGTCCTGTAAATTCTCCAGATTCCCTGCATAGGTCAGCGCATCGAGATTGACGATTTCTGCTTCGGAACAGAATAATCGGACAAAATTTGAACCGATAAATCCACATCCACCCGTAACTAATATTTTCATGGGCGAAATAGTATCTAATTACGTATAAACTGGAAACAGTTTTGGCTTGGAAAACGGCTCCTGTGGGCCGTACTATCATCAGGTTCTTTTCCCATCATCGAGAGGTGAAAATCATGCGCGCCATTTCTTTTTTAACCCTGTTCTCTTTTCTCGCCTTCACAACAGGGTCCTGGTCACAGGAACCGGATGAAGAGGTGGATCGTATTTTCGAGCAGATTCAAGAAGCAAAGGGAACCAATCTGGAAGAGGGCTGTCGGCAACTAAAAGATCTGGGGCCTGGAGTTGTCCCTGAATTAAGGGAAGGGCTCAAACGTGCCAATCCATTCATACGGATAGCCGCCGCACGCGTTCTTTACGAGCATGACTTAAAACCGGAAGCGCGGGAAGCCCTCTCACGCATGATCACGGGAAAAAGCGCCCAATCGGCACGGGTTGCCGCCAATCTGATGGCGGCCCTCGTCTCGGCAGATCGAGATTTGAGCGCGGAAGAAAAAAGGGAACTCGCTGACGGTTGTACTGAACTAGCTCGAGGAGCAAAGGATCCCCTTATCGAAATTCCGCTCTGGAGAACCGTTTGGAGCCTGACAGAAACTATTCTCCCTCGTCGGTCCCTGAGAAAACATCTCAGTTCCAATGAGATTTCCGTGCGCTCGGAAGCAGCTTTGGCTCTCGCAGAAATGGGATCTTTCTCCGGAACCCGTAAGATCCTCCAGGAAGTAGAGAAAGAACCGGGAGAAAAAGGAAGACTTGCCGGGGCGTACCTTAAATTAAATGAACTTGCCAAACAGTACGAGCGGGAATTGAGCAAGCAGTCGGACACCAAATCAAAATATGACTACAAACTCCTGGATGAATTACTCGACACATTCAAAACGTACTACTACGACAACTCCAAAATTGAACCTGAAAAAATGGTCGAGGCCGCTGCTCGCGGAATGTGCGCCAGCCTCGACCCCTACTCTGCGTATTATGATGAAGAGACCATTCGTCAACTGAAAGAGGAGGACCTCGGAGGACGGTACGGCGGAATCGGGGCAAGAGTCAGCATGCAAAAAGACAAATCAGGAATCGCTTGGCTCACGATTACAGAACCGATCTACTCCGGCCCAGCCTATAAAGCCGGCTTACGCTCCAATGATATCATCACAGAGGTAGATGGAGAGTCCTCCGCAAACAAATCCCTCGGCGAGATGGTAAAACTCCTTCGAGGGATTCCGGATACCGAAGTGAACTTTAAGGTCATGCGCAGAGGATGGCAGAAGGAGAGAGACTTCGCCGTTAAGCGTGCGCAGATCCAACTAGAAACAACGACCTATCGAATGCTGCCCGGTTCCATTGGGTATATCCAACTGGTTACCTTTGGAGGGCAGGATATCCAACTAGTGAAGAGTGCCCTACAGGAACTCAAAAGCAAGGGGATGAAGGCCTTGATCTTTGATCTTCGGGGAAATTCCGGAGGCTATTTAAAAACAGCCATGAGCATCGCCAGCTATTTTCTAGAAAGAGGCCAATTGATTCTGACCACAAAAGGTCCTTTCCGTTTCCAAGACCGACGCGTCGCAAGCGGAGAAAAAATGACCGATGTCCCCCTCTACATGCTTGTGGATGGGGGAAGTGCTTCGGCAAGCGAAATCCTTGCTGGAGCGCTCCGGGATCATGGCCGTGCCGTTCTCATCGGAGAAAAAACCTTTGGGAAAGGCTCTGTACAAGATCTGAAATACTTAAAGAGCACGGACAAGAAAACCGCCCTCCGAATCACCATCTCAAAATGGTTTCTGCCCGATGGAGAATCGGTAGAGAAAGAGGATCGAACGAAAAGCGGAGTTCATCCAAACATAAAGATATCCCCCCCGGAACGGGATCTCTGGAAGGAAGCTGAATTTGACCGGATTCGGGCTTCGGGAGAGATCGACCAATACATTGGAACTCACTTTGAGAAAAATAAGAATCTCTTTCGGAAACTGGCCGAATCAGATGGAGAAGACTCCACGAAGTATCCGGACTTCGACAAACTCTACGGCACCCTCAAGACAAAGGCGAGTCGGAATGAGGTTCGAGAAGTCCTTCGAGAAATGGTCCGTCGGAGAGTTCAAGATGACCAGGGAAAGCCACTCTATTTTGATTTCGAAACCGACGTTGTTCTCCAGAAGAGTATTCTGGAAGCGGCCAAAAAAGCGGGAATCGATCTCTCCACTATTCCTGAATACAGCACATTCTCGAAGTAGATGATGGGGGAACATCGCTTTCTTCTTCCGGACCGACTCTGGGAGGGAAATTCCTGGAAGTCGGGAGTGGGGATCGAAGTCTCTTCTGCCGGAGAGATTCTCGATATACGAAAGCCGGAAAACCGGGATCGGATAGAAACGCTCCCCGGCCGCGCATTTCTTCCCGGGTTCGTCAACGCACATTCCCATGCCTTTCAAAGGGCGATTCGTGGGAGAACGCAAACCCGTGCAGAACAGAACCCCCAGGATGATTTCTGGACGTGGCGGGAACAGATGTATCGAGCGGTGGAATCCCTCTCTCCCAGTTCTCTGCAAGCAATCACGGCCATGTGCCAAATGGAAATGATCAAGTCCGGATTTACGAGTGTTGCTGAATTCCATTACCTGCACCATCTTGGGGAAGATCCTATTCTGGATGCGACCGCCCTCTCGGGAATCCGGACAACCCTGATCCGAGTCGCCTACTTCCGAGCGGGTTTCGAACAGACCCCTTCCCCAGGACAAAAAAACTTCATTGAGTTTCCCGACACCTTTTTCTCCCATTGCAGAGAATTGAAGAAGAAAGTCGACGGGAATCCATTACTCCATTGGGGCAGCGGAATTCATAGCCTCCGTGCGGTAGACCAGGATCAGGCGCGGGATGTGCGAGACTTCACACAAGAAGAAAAAGTACCCTTTCACATGCATGTAGCGGAACAACCGAGAGAAGTCGAAGAGTGTTGGAACGAACACGGCATGGGTCCCGGTCGATTTCTCGAGAAAGTAGAAATCCCAGGGAAAGCAACCACCCTCGTTCATGGGAACCACTTCACCCCAAATGAATTCGATACCCTGATGCATACAGGCGCAACCATCTGCATCTGCCCTTCCACAGAGAGCGATCTGGGCGATGGTCTCTACGCCACCGGAGAGTGTTGGAACCGGAACATCCCCATCTCTATTGGTTCCGATAGTCAGACCCTTCTGGACCCTTTTGCAGAACTCCGTTCCCTGGAATACCTTGAACGATCCGCACATCGTCGCCGCATCTGTATCGAACCGGTGGAGGAATTACTTCGTATCGGCACCGAAGCGGGAAGCAGTGCCATGGGCATTCCTCTTGGGAAATTGGAAAAGGGATACCCGGCCGATATCATCGCAATCGACCTCCACCACGATACTCTTCTGGGCACGACGGAAGAGAGCCTGCTCCCCTCGATTCTCCTTTCCGGCACACCGAACCTTGTGCGTGACGTCTGGATTGGGGGAGAAAGAGTCATCACAGATCGAATGCACAAAGAGGAAGAAGTCATTCGAGATCATTTCACCACGACCATGGAGGCCCTCTGGAAATGAACCTTCCTGAACCGGAAACACTCTTACGGCAATTGATCGACATCCCCTCGATTTCTGGAGAAGAAGAAGCGGTCGGACAATTTTTACAGACGCTCCTGGCCAATCTTGGATTCGAAGTTCAAACCCAGGAGGTCTCCCCGGGTCGAAACAATCTTCTGGCCACTCGCCGGGGGCATGAACCTCGAATCCTTCTCTGTTCTCACATAGATACGGTGCCGCCCTATGTCCCCTTCCGAGAAACAAAAGATCTTATTTATGGGAGAGGGGCATGCGATACAAAGGGAGTCATCACCTCCATGCTTCATGCTGGGAAGTCTCTTCTCATGGAAGGTTTTCAGGATTTCGGCTACCTCTTTCTTGTCGGAGAGGAGGTCGATCATTGCGGCGCCATCGAAGCACGAAAACTGGGCCTCTCACCAACCGCCTGCATTGTGGGGGAACCGACCGAGTGCAGACTCACGAGTGGACAAAAGGGTCTCTACAAGGCTTCCCTCCACGCAACGGGCGTTGCCGGCCACTCCGCCTATCCGGAAAGCGGTCATTCCGCTATCCCTCCCCTTATCGAAGCCCTTTCCTGTCTCCAAAACCATGAATGGCCGGAAGATAAAATCCTGGGGAAAACATCTCTCAATATCGGGACGCTCCAGGGGGGCGTCGCCGCCAATGTATTTGCCCCCAAAGCCGAGGCGACGATCCTCCTTCGTTTGACATGCCCCTTAGAAGAAGCGGAAAAGATCGTGGCACAAAAAGTAGGGCCCAATATTGAGATCAAAAAGATCTCCGGGAACGATCCAGCCCATCTCGTCACCTTTCCCGGCTATGAGGTAGAGACGGTCGCTTTCAATACCGACATCCCGTACCTAGGGTTCGAACGGAACCTTCTCTACGGCCCTGGATCCATAAAGGTGGCCCATTCCGCAGATGAGTTTATCCCAAAAGCGGAACTACATGAGGCCATCACAACCTATTCGGATCTGGTCAAAAAATCAGCTGATTCATTCTAAGATTTCCCTATTTTCACTCCCAATGGGGTATCATATAGGGGAACCCACCGCACCCATCTGGAATCGGGAATGAGAGGTACTCATGCCCAGGTTTCCCTTCGCTCTTAGCTTTCCTTTTACAGCCTGCATCCTCTTTTCCCCCTACAAGCCAGGACACCCTCCTCCCTTGTATGACCTTCCATAAATCTTCACGAGGATTTGGAAGAAACGTCGTACAGGAAAAAGAGCGTATTTTTAGAAGGAGGTCATCATGGCCCTGACACAATTCACATGGATCTTTCTCTTGCTGTTCCAGACGACTCCCCCTCAGGAAGAAGAGGAGTGCTGCCGAAAAGGAGTCCCCCAACCATGGTCCGGCTATAATAAAGGGGTCGAATGGACGATGCCCAACAAGGATGCCTTCGCGGAGTCGAAAAAAGAGCATCGACTCATTCTCTACTTTCACCTCGTGGGGGCTCTCGATAAAGGGGGATGCTGAGCGGCCGGGCACGTAATGAGAACCGTGACGTTCTCGAATGAAAAAACCGCAAAGCTGGTCAACGACAATTTCGTGAGCACCTGGTTCAACCGGAACCCCCACTTTCACAATTGCAATCTTGATACAGAAGTAAAGATTGTTGAGAACTCCTATGAAATGTTCAGCACCAAAAACTTCTGTACGTTCTTCCTCACCCCGGACAGGAAGGTCTTGCACTACTTTTCGGGGTACATGAGTCCTGAATTTTTCCGTGCCGAGGTCCGGTTTGTTCTCGATCTTGCAGAAAAGGTCCTCGATGAGGAGGGAAAGCTCAAAAGGGGCTGGTCGAAGAGCTACCGGGATATGCACCGGGCACATGGGAAGAAACATAGTGCCGATGTGCGAACCATCCAGAAAATCAAGACGCCCCGAGCGGGAACCCCGGAATATGCAACCTACCGGAAAAACCCAGCCGGATTTCGTCAGAGAATCAGTTATCTCACCGAAGGGCTGCACTATCTCAATAGCGTTCACCAGAGCCACGAGGTCTACGCACGCAGAAAGCAGTTGCAGCCGCTTGAAAAAGTGCTCTTGAACTATCGGGGAGGAAACAACTTTACGGAAGAGTAGAGAAACTTAGGAGCCGGATCGGTCGACAAAAGTTCCGTCATTCTCCTCGGCAAGTCTCTTCATGAATTGCCGGTTGGCCGATCCGCCTCCTACATTAATAGTATGGATACGGACTCGCGCATCAGAGTTGAGCCGTTGGATCTCTTTGGCAATTTCTCCGGGGGTCTCCACTCGACCACAGTTGGGGAGCCCATCAGAAAGAAGAAAAAGGGTGTCGACCTGATCTTCCCACTTGCCCGACATCCCTTCTTCGAGCATATCAAATATATTCGTCGCCCCAAGAGGATCGATCGCATCGAGGAATCGACACGCCTTCTTGACGGTAGAAGTCGTCGCTCGGGCGAGCCCTTTCTTCGGAAACCGAATTCCATCCCTATTATAATAGATGATAGAAAATCGAGCATCATCGGGAAGGGAGCGAAGCACCCGCTTTAATTCGTACCGACAGACGTCGATCTTGCGGTCTCCAATTTCGGAGTCATCACCCGCCCCTGCAGTCGCCATCCCCCCACCGACTTTCATGCGAGCGGGACCTCCCATGGAACCGGAGCGGTCCAAAACGAAGATCATCCGTTTTGACCGCACCTGAATCCCATAGAAGGTCGATTGGCCGTCCGCCCCTTTTCGTGCCGAGTGGGCCTTTTTCAGCCTCTCTGCACGGGACGGCCTTGTTTCGTCAAACCCCTCTTTGACTTCCGTCCACCATTCGCGCCATAAATCTTCTTTCTCATGCTTATTCTGACCGGTCAAGGCGACCAGGATCGAATTGAATTCGGACTTCATCCGCCCATCGGACTCTTCCAAAGCCGTGAGCAAATATTCGATCGCCTCTACGCGGTCGAGCGATTCGAGCGATTTTGCCGCCGCCAACTGAACCTGCCATTCCGGCCGGTGCAAGGCTTCCCCTAACTGTGAAAGACTCTCCGGCCAAGAGGCGAGAACCTCTGCCGCCGCAACCGCAACCCGCCCCTCCCGATCTTCTAATCCATCCTCAAAGGCCATCTGAACCCCATCTGCATCCAGCCCGCTCATTCCTCGTATTGCGGCATACCGGAAGCGCCAATAGCGCGAACGGCGTGTCTCTGCACAAACGAGCGAAATCGTTTCCGGATCTGTAAACGCTGATATGACGACCTCATACTCCTCGTAGAGTGAAATATAGTGGGCGCGCTCCTTTTGAACTCTCTTCGATTCCCGATCGAGTTCTTTTCGCTTTTCAAAGCCTTCCCGGTCAATGAGACGCCCTTCTGGATCGACAAGGGAATCGGCAGGTATCCTTGCCATGGTGGATTGAATATGACGTTGCTCTCTCTCCAGAATT
This sequence comes from uncultured Planctomycetales bacterium, assembly GCA_964424925.1. Taxonomy (GTDB): domain Bacteria; phylum Planctomycetota; class MHYJ01; order MHYJ01; family JACPRB01; genus CAYRLD01. The sequence goes on along the minus strand of CAYRLD010000025.1, from coordinate 2,023 downwards.
CCGATTTTTCGCTCAACCCGAGACGTCGCCCAAATGAGGGTACGGACAACCTCGGGACGATTGATCCCCTTCAAGGAACGGATTGCGGAGCGTTGTTGCTGGGGTTCTCCGGAGTTCCAGCCCCTTTTAAAATCCCTCTCCCAATCGGAACCGGTCAACAGAACCAGTAGCAGTGGAATCCAGTTCATCCCATCTCCCTTCAATACCCCCCTCTAAACGCCCCTTTTCTCCGATTTCGTACTCCAGAAATGAACTTTCTTCCCAATTTTTCAGCCCAAAAAACATCTCCTCAGAAACGATTTTCAAGGTTGAACTTTTTAAGGTGGATTCATAGAATCACCCCCCAACGCCTGGGTTTGAAAATGGAAGCACGGCTGAGAAGGAGGGGTAATTTTTATGCGCATCTCAATGGAAATATTTAATATCCCCGAAGACGCCTTGGAAAATCTGCGTCGCGTGGTCTATGACTCGTATGAGAAATTTCTTCACCAGAAGAAGGAATCGGACACGATCATGAGCCTCCGAGGGGGTACCTGCCCACTTTCCGGAAAGAAATATATGCATGTGGAGATCCAATCAAACCAGTCGATGGAACTCGCAAGCCTAAATCTCTTTTCGGACTCCATTTATGCCCAACATCCTCTCCGGGAAGATGACCTCGTCATCAATAACCGACAGGTAAAAATAGAGGATTCAAGTACCTCTGCAGAGCCAGACCTTCTTCCCGAGGGTCTTGAAGAAGGAGTTCTCGGAGAAGGAGAATTATCCTGCTGGATTTGTGGACGGTTCGAAGGGGAGGAATACATCGATTGCCTCACCAACGAGCAGCTTTCGACCGAGATCCATATCGTACCTGAAATTCAGGTTCCACTCTGCGTGGTCTGTGCAAGAATCCTACACCGTTCTTCGTCCATAGAGTAGAAATGCCAAGATTGATCCTCCATCTCCCCCACCAAAAGGAGCAGGTACGGGAGTTTCGGGAAGATCCTCTGATCGTCGGCCGCTCAAATGCATGCACGATTCAGATCGACGAAGAAGGGGTTTCTCCCCGACACTTCTCTATTGAACGCACAGAGGAGGGCGCCTACAAGCTGATCGATCTGGAAACCGCAGAAGGAACCGCGGTCAACGGAGAGAAGGTAAACGTTCATCGACTGGAACACGGGGATCAAATCTCCCTCGGAGAGACGACCCTCCTCTTTGATGCTCCTGAACTCCTTAACAAGCAGGATACCGATCGAATCGGAGTTCTCCGCCCCCGAAAAAGAAGACGACCCCTGCGAAGGAGAAGAATTCCCCTGAAGCCTCCCGTCCAAGAAAAGGTCTTCACCCTCGAGGATCTTCGTGTCGTTCTCGACTCGCTGATGTCCGAGGGAGGGGCCGGAGCTTTCGAAGAGATCCGGAAAATGGTCGACCAACTCTCGGAAGAGCATCGTGGGACCCCGCTTTACGAAAGCTTGATTGAAGAACGGGACCGTCTCTACCGGATGCTCGATATCAATAAACTGATCAACACCGAGCATCACGTAAACCAGTTGCTCGAAGTGATTCTTGATACGGTGGTAGAACTGTCCGGGGCCGAACGAGCCTTTCTGATCCTTCGGGAAGACGATACGTTACGGATTCGCATCGCCCGGAATTTCGATCGAGAAGCGATCAAGAAGCCCGAATTCAAGATCAGCCATTCCATCGCGGAAGAAGTTCTCCGCACGGGAGAACCGATTTTATCGGTCGACGCAATGAACGACCCGAACCTCCCGGCCGCCGGAAGTGTGACCGATCTAAAATTACGTTCGATCGCCTGCCTCCCTTTCCGAAGTAGGAATGAGGTGATCGGCGGGGTGTATTTTGACAACCGTTTTGAAACGCATGCGTTCCTCGAAGCGGACCTTCCCCTCCTCCAGGGGTTTGCCGATCAAGCTGCGATCGCCATTGAGAACGCCCGACTGTTCGAAGAAAACCAGATCAAGCAGGAAGAACTGCGCCAATCGCGGGATGAAATTCGCCGACTGAATGATGCTCT
>CAYRLD010000024.1:6843-12883 GCA_964424925.1 uncultured Planctomycetales bacterium | reverse complement strand
TCTGCAACTTCCCCAACAAAAAACCCGATGGGTCGCAATCATTCTCCTTTTTCTGATGATCGGGGCCGCGGCCCTGACACCCCTGCAGGAACGAGTAAAACGCATCAACCTGGAATGGAACAATTACCTTACGACAAGACAACAACTCTCTGAGGGCCTCCCACCCAGATTCAGTCTCACGCGAAACCGATTTGAAGTATGGGAAACCCTAGCAGATGATTTCGCCCGCTTCCCGATCCTGGGATCAGGCCCTGGTTCTCGCCACCGGGTCATGTATGAGAATTCATACGTGATGCTGGCGTGCGAATTTGGGGCTCTTGGCATTTTGTCCTTTGGACTCCTAATCCTCTCCATCTTCTTTGCTTTACACCGTACGGCCCATTCGGGACCTGACCCGGGAAGTGCCTACGGAGCCGCATTTGCAACGATCGCAATGCTCATCTTAGGGATGACCTCTATTAGTTTTTTCGTCGCCCGGGAGGCCGGATTGTGGTGGATCCTGGTTGGATCAGCCCTCGCGAGTTGTCCCCCATTGAAGTCGGATCCTCCTTCTGCTACGGTTTCTCCGCAATCATGACAGCAACAATTTCTGCCGCCGTTATCTGTAAAGATGAAGAAGATCATATCGAAGAGTGCCTTCAGAGTGTCTCTTGGTGTGATGAGATTGTCGTCGTCGATTCGGGAAGCACCGATCGCACGGTAGAATTAGCACGAAAACATACCCATCATGTCATCCACAATGAATGGCCTGGATATGTTGCCCAGAAAAACTTCGCCTTAGAAAAGACCACCAGTGAATGGACCCTCTGCCTCGATGCGGATGAACGATGTACCCCAGAAGTCGAGAAGGAACTGAAACGCGAATGTTCTTCCCATAATCCGCCCACGGGATTCGAGGTCAGAAGACACACCCACTACCTCAATCGGTGGATCAATCACGGAGGATGGTATCCCAATTGGAAGCTAAGGGTAATTCGAAAAGGACAAGGTCAGTGGAAAGGAACGGACCCCCATGACAAACTGATCGCAGAGGGAGAAGTCAAAAGACTAGATGCGGAAATCGTACACTACACCTATCGAGATTTTGCCCAACAGATAGAAACGATAAACCACTTTTCCGATGTGGTTGTAGACGAATGGAAAAAATCAGGGAAGAAACCCTCCCTCTTGAAAACGCTCTTTCACCCTCCCATCAAATTTATAGAGTGTTACGTTTGGAAACGGGGATTCCTTGACGGAAGAGCCGGGTTTGTCATTGCGGTCGCTTCGGCTTTTTATATCTTTGCGAAATACACGAAGCTTTGGGAAAAACGGAAGGACCCTAAAATTTAGTTGGATCCGTTCTCCTCATGCTCCACACGCGCGATGGCAACAAGGCGATCCCCTTTGTCTAGGCGAATCACCCGGACGCCCTGGGTATTCCGCCCCATTGTGCGGATCTCTTTGACGCGCAGGCGGACAATGATCCCTCCTTGTGTGATCAGAAGAATATCATCCTCATCATTGACTTCCTTCATTCCAACAACAAGACCATTGCGGTCCGTCGCCTTGATATTGATGATCCCTTTTCCAGCTCGAGACTGAAGCCGGTAGTCATCCAGAAGACTTCTCTTTCCATATCCATTTTCCGATACGGTCAGGATCGTCGCATCTTTCTCCGCCACAATCATGTCAACGACATGGTCTTTCTCGGAAAGATTGATCCCATTCACCCCGTACGCCGTCCGACCCATCGGACGCATATCTCCTTCCCGGAATCGAATACTCAATCCTTGCTCTGTGCCCAGAACGACTTCGTTCTCCCCATTGGTAATCGAGACCCCGATCAGCCGATCTTCTTCCGGAAGGTTGATCGCCTGGATCCCTCCCCGACGGGTATTATTGAACGCAGAAAGGAGAGTACGCTTCACAACCCCTTGTCGGGTGGCCATAACGAGGTACCCTTCGGAACCTTGCGCAAAGACACACTCGGTGATCCGCTCCCCTTTTCGGAGATTCAAAAGACTTCCGATCGGTTTTCCGCGCGCCACTCGTTCCAATTGCGGAAGGTCATATACCTTCATGCGGTGTACACGTCCCCGATCCGTAAAGAAGAATATGTAATCATGCGTCGACGCGACAAAGAGATGCTCGACAAAATCTTTTTCTTTCGTCCCCGCCCCTTTGATCCCACGACCGCCTCGTTTTTGTTTACGATAACTCGTCAGAGGAACCCGTTTCACATATCCAAGGTGGGAGAGAACGACAACCATATCCTCTTCGGCAATCAAGTCCCCTTTTTCATACGTCTCGGCAAGGTCCGCACTCAATTCCGTCCGACGAGGATCTGCCTGTTTCTTCAGTTCATGAAGATCTTCACGAATGATATCCAAAACCAGAGACTCGTTCCCCAGAATGGCATGATATTCCGCAATTTGAGCCTGTAGCGCCGCAAGATCGGCCTTCAATTTTTCCATCTCTAAGTTGGTCAACTTTGAGAGGGTCATCCTCAAGATCGCTTCCGCCTGCAAATCCGTAAAGGTGTACTCCTCCATCAAGCGACCTCGGGCTTCCGAAGGAGAAGCGGAACTCCGGATCAGAGCAATAATCTCATCAATAATATCGAGAGCCTTTACCAGCCCTTCTAGGAGATGGGCTTCTCTCTCCGCTTTTTCTAGAAGGAAGCGAGTTCTCCGGCGAATAATGTCTTTTCGATGATCTACGTAAGCGACCAACATTTCCTTGAGGTTTAACGTCCTCGGCCGACCATTGACCAAGGAGATCATGATGATCGAGAAGCTGTCCTGCAGCGCCGTCATGGAATAGAGTTGATTCAGAACAACTCCGTCGTCCTCCCCCTTGCGAACCTCAATCTCAATCCGCATTCCATCCCGACTGGAAAGGTCACGAACGTCGCCGATTCCCGTAATCCGTTCATCTTTTACAAGAGAGGCGATATGCTCAATAAAGTTAGACTTGTTTACATTATAAGGGATCTCGCTAATCACGATCACCTTACGTCCGGCACGCCCATCCTCAACTTCGACGCGCCCACGAACTTTGACAATACCCCGCCCCTTCTCATAGGCATTCCGAATCCCCGAATCGCCCATGATGATTCCCCCGGTCGGGAAATCGGGGCCGGGAAGATGTTCCCTCAACGCAGAAATCGAGATCTCCGGATCATCTAAGAGCGCGAGAATCCCAGAGCAAACTTCACCCAGGTTGTGTGGCGGAATAGAGGTGGCCATTCCCACAGCGATCCCACTCGCCCCATTCGTTAACAGGTTTGGGAATTTGGACGGGAGAACAACCGGCTCTTCGCGCGTCTCATCATAGTTGGAGACAAAGTCGACCGTATCGAGATCAATATCTTCAAGAAGGGAGACCGCATTTCGCGTCATCCGAGCTTCTGTATACCGCATGGCTGCCGGCGGATCGCCATCGATCGAACCGAAATTTCCCTGTCCATCGACTAAGCGATACCGAATTGCAAACTCTTGAGCCATGCGTACCAATGTCGGATAGACCACCTGCTCACCATGAGGGTGATAGTTACCGGACGTATCGCCGGCAATTTTCGCACACTTTCGAAATTTCCCCCGAGGCCCCAATCCTAGATCATTCATCGCTATCAGAATGCGCCGCTGAGAAGGTTTTAGGCCGTCTCGGACATCCGGGATCGCTCGGGAAACAATTACACTCATGGCATAGTTGAGGTAGGAGTCTTTCATCTCCTCTTCAACCATGGTTGAGATTTCGTGACCACCAGAGGTAGGTTCTGTCGTGTTTTCGCTCATGAAATGAAGGAGGAATCATAACAAAAAGAGGTCTCATCCGCCAGAAACCACTCTGCCCAGAAATCATGCACTACAGGAATGAGGACGATGTGGACGAAGACCCCATGGGGAGAAGCTGGATGAGAAAAACGATATCCGTAGTGGCTGGGGTTAGCTTCGCGGTCTTTGTGGGCGTTGCCGGAATTCGTGAGGCTCAGAAGACCTTCCGAGGCCTTTCCCAGCAATTAGAAACCTCCGAGGCGAGTCTGGTACAGACCCGGGAGGAACTCTTCACCCTCCGCCAGGAAAATAGGGAGGCCCTCTCCCTCATCGAAAAGCACCAAGAAATCTCCACTCATCTGCTCGAAAATGCTTCCCGAGAAACCGAAATCCGAATGGAAATCTTAGAGGAAAAACTCCGATCGAACCGCGAACTGAGCCAGGAGGAACTCCTCCTTCTCCGCAGATCCCTAAAACGTGACCCGGAGAAAGTACGTAGAATGATCCTCAGTCCCTCCATTCAGGTTACGGCACAGAGTGGAGTCGGCGGAGGAACCGTTATCGGATCCCGTAGAAAAAATGACAATGAGTACGAAACCTTTATCATCACAGCCTTTCATGTCTTGGAAAAGGCGGTGACAGAGAAAGAAGGCTCGGCCGAATTCCAACCCGTGGAGGTGCGCATCTATGCCCCGAATGGAAAATTGGAAGAGGAACAAGAGGCGAATATTATCGCTTACCACCGAGAAAAAGATCTGGCCCTTCTCTGCTTAAAGAGATCAACCCCTTTCCCTATCGTTGCCAAATTGGCTTCTCGGGAGACCCTACAGAAAATCACCGTATTTACTCCGGTCTATGCGGTGGGATGCCCTCTCGGACATCCGCCCCTCCCTTCGCCAGGAGAGATTTCGAACCTACAAAAAGAAGTAGACGGAGAAAAATTCTGGATGATGAATGCTCCCACATTTTTTGGAAATTCAGGGGGCGGAATCTTCCATCGGGAGACACACGAACTTGTAGGAATTTCGGCCATGATCTGCACCTATGATGGATTCGTATCCGTCCCGGTCCCGCATCTGGGAATCATGGTTTCCCTCGAGACCGTCTATGATTGGCTCGATAACCAATACCTGCAGTACGTTTATGATCAGGCGTATACCCCGCAACTCTGTCGACAATTGAGGCGCGCGGCATCCCGCCCCTACCCGCCAAGACCCATGCCGCAGTTTCGCTATTGATCCTGGGGCATCTTGGTGTAAAATTCCTCCGTGCAAAATACAGAGCCCTCCTTTTTGGTCGAACAGTCGACAGAGATATTCCAGGGCCGAATCTTCAATCTCGTAAACAAAGATATCCGCTTTCCCAATGGACATCGAACCACATTTAACGTTATTGAACACCCCGGGGCATGTGCCATCCTCCCTCGATTTGATAATGGAGACATTATTATCCTTCGCCAACTCCGAGTCGCTACCGGGGAAACCCTTTATGAAATTCCAGCGGGAACCATCGAATCGGGAGAATCCGCTCTCCAAACGGCAAAGAGAGAGATCGTAGAAGAGACCGGATACCGAGCCCAAGAATGGAAAAAACTCTCGGAGTTCTACCCCGCACCCGGATTTAGTTCCGAATTAATTCACCTCTATTTAGCCACCGATCTTCACCCCGCCACGGCAAAGCAGGATGAAGATGAAATTTTAGAGCCGATCCGGATCTCTTTCCGGAAAGCACTCCGTATGATACGGGAGGGAAAAATCCGCGATGCGAAATCGATCGCGGCTCTGCTTCTACTAAAAAAATGACAGATGCTCGACCGACAAAAGCAGACCTTCTATTTGGACAACTCGGATTGAGGACCGGCGTCTTAGAGAAAAGGCATCTTCAGGAAGGTCTTGCCAAGCAAGAGATCCAAGGAGAAACCCGTCCGCTCGGCCAGATCCTTATTGATCTTGGACACATCACCGCGGAAGGAGTCGATCAGATTATTTCAGCACAGAAAGAACTTCTCTCGAAGAAACGAAGCCGTTCCAAAGCGGAGAAAGAAGATAATCTTTTCGGGAAGGTGGCCATCCGGTTGGGATTCTGTACCGGAGAACAGGTTTCCGAAGCGCTCGATACACAAGAAAACCTTCCCGCAAATCGCTTCATGCGACTCGGGGACATCATGGTCATCAAAGGATACCTCACGCCAGAGAAGATTCAGAAGATTCTGGATACACAAAAGGGTCTCATCATGTATTGCGAAAGTTGTGACACCCAATACAACGTTCTGCTCTTTAAAC
>CAYRLD010000024.1:0-6833 GCA_964424925.1 uncultured Planctomycetales bacterium | reverse complement strand
GGGAGCCTCATTGCAATGCTACCGCTGTGGAGCAGGTCTTCACGTACCAAAACGGAGGACGAACTCCGAAATGGACCAGAACCTCTACTTCGACGAAGGCTAATTACTGGTATAGCGGGTCGGGAGAATCGACATCAATTCCGAAATCACCCACAGCCTTCTCGACGACAGAGTTTTCGATCTTTCCGGCCCTCGCCAGAGACGATAAAACCGAAACCACAACCTGTTCTGCATCGATTTCAAAGTGACGGCGCAGATCTTCCCGGGTATTACTTCTCCCAAATCCATCTGTACCCAAAACGGTAAAGTCCCCCGGAACCCAACGGTGAATCAAGTCGGGCAGAGCCATCACGAAATCGGAAACAGCCAGGGTCGGCCCTTTAAATCCTTTCAGAACCTTCGTGACATAGGGAACTCGTGGCTCGGAACCGGGGTGAAGTCGATTCCACCGGTCACACTGCATCGCTTCGCGCTGCAGTTCCGTGTAACTGGTGGCACTCCAGACTTCGGCGGAAACATCGAACTTCTCCTCAAGGATCTCCTGCGCACGAAGGGCTTGGAGCATAATGGAGCCACTTCCAAAGATACGGGCACGGTGTTTCTTCTTTTTAGAGGGTTCTCGATAGAGATAGAGCCCCTGGAGAATACCTTCTTCCACCCCCTTGGGCATCGCAGGCATGGCGTAATTCTCGTTGTATATCGTGAGGTAATAGAAGATATCCTCGTTCTTCTCATACATACGGTGCAACCCATTCTGGATAATCGTTGCCACTTCATAGGCAAAGGCGGGGTCATACGAAATACAGCTCGGGACAACGGAAGCATAGAGGTGACTATGCCCATCCTGGTGCTGCAATCCCTCTCCATTCAACGTGGTTCTCCCCGCCGTGGCTCCCATCAAGAAGCCTCGGCAGCGCTGATCTGCAGAACTCCAGATCAGATCGGCAACCCTCTGGAAGCCAAACATGGAGTAAAAGGTAAAGAACGGGATCATCGGCTGAGCATGGGTGGCATAACTCGTACCCGCTGCCGTAAAGGAGGACATCGATCCGGCCTCGGTGATTCCTTCTTCCAAAATCTGACCGTCCTGGGCCTCTTTGTAACTGAGCAACATTTCAGCATCGACCGGCTTGTACTTTTGCCCAAGCGCCGCATAAATCTTAAATTCCCGAAAGAGAGACTCCATTCCAAAGGTGCGACCCTCGTCAGGAATGATAGGAACGATTCGTCTCCCAAAATCTCCGCTCTGGAGTAACTTTCGAAGAAGCCGAACAAAAGCCATCGTGGAAGAAACTTCCTGTTTTCCTCCCCCTTGGCGGAACTCCTTGAAGAGGTCATCCTTGGGTAGCTCTACCTGAACAGAAAGACCCTTCCGACGAGGAATGCACCCTCCGAGAGCATGACGCCTTTCGAGAAGATATTGAACTTCTTCACTATTGCGTCCCGGATGGTAATAGGGGCCTTCCTTAAGCTTTGCGTCCGGAATCGGAAGTTCCAATTCGTCCCGGAAAGCGCGGAGTTCTTCTTCATCCATCTTCTTGGTCTGGTGGGTCACATTTCGCGAAGCAATGCTATGTCCAAGAGTCCACCCCTTTACGGTTTTCGCAAGGATCACCGTTGGGGCTGATTTCTGTTCCGTAGCCACCTTGTACGCACTGTAAAGCTTTCGATAATCGTGCCCGCCCCGACGAAGTCTCGGCAGATCCTCATCGGCAAGATGCTCGACCAATTTCCGCAAGCGAGGGTCAGGCCCGAAAAAATGTTCCCGAATATAGCCACCCGACTCGACCGCATACCTTTGGAAATCCCCATCCAGGGTCTCCGTCATTCTCTTTATAAGGACGCCATCCACATCACGAGCAAGAAGATCATCCCAGCGGCGCCCCCAGATGACCTTGATGACATTCCACCCCGCCCCGCGGAAAGCCGATTCAAGTTCCTGGATAATCTTTCCATTCCCACGAACCGGTCCATCGAGTCGTTGTAGATTACAGTTAATAACAAAAATTAAATTGTCGAGCCCTTCCCGGGAAGCGAGAGTCAATGCACCGAGACTTTCCGGCTCATCCGTTTCTCCATCGCCTCCAAACATCCACACTTTTGAATTACTCGTATCGGCAATCCCTCGGTTATGAAGGTATCGGTTGAACCTCGCCTGGTAGATCGCCTGGATCGGACCGAGCCCCATAGAAACCGTGGGAAACTCCCAAAAATCATTCATCGATCGCGGATGAGGATAACTAGGAAGCCCTCCGGAACTCGATTGTCTCCGAAACCGATCAAGGTCCTCTTCTGTTAGATACCCTTCCAGAAAAGCACGGGCGTAGATTCCGGGGGCCGCGTGACCCTGGAAGAAGACCTGGTCGCCACTGCCATCCCCATCCTTCCCTCGAAAGAAATGGTTAAATCCCACCTCGTATAAACTTGCCGCAGAAGCATAGGTCGACAGGTGACCGCCCAGACCTGGAAATCGGAGATTCGCACGGGTTACCATCGCGGCCGCATTCCACCGGATGATCCTTCGGATTCGCAGTTCCAGTCTCTCGTCGCCAGGAAACCACGGTTCCTGTTCGGGAGGAATGGTATTGATATAGGGTGTCTGCACCGTAGGAGAAAGCCCTACGCGGTGAAGACGAGCATGCTTCAATAGACGGTACATCAGAAACTGTGCACGCCCCATTCCCTTCTCATCGATTACAGACTCAAGAGCCTCGTTCCACTCGTGGGTTTCATCGGGGTCCACATCGGGCAACTGCTCCTTGAACTCATCGAAGAGCATTCGTGTTATCCTCCTTTACCATCGATACCTCTTCCAGTCCCGAAGAATCGTTTTGAGGAACGAGAATGGGATTCTGACATGCTCGGCAGGCGATCTTCCTCCCCGGCCTGGCACTATCATCCTTCAAAGACCACTTTTTCCCACAAGAACAGTGCAGGATCATGGTTCGTCTCCCACCAACTCATAACCAACGCCAACAACCAAGTCTACCACCGAACCGATAATCGGCAACCAAATTGCGGCACGGCTCAACGGTTTCGGCTCGCCTCAAGATATTGTTCCTGCCGAGCCCACATTATTTTCTTGTCTCCAGGATCATGATCATCATACCCAAGCAGATGCAGAAGACCATGTGCCGCGTATCGCAGAAGTTCTTCTTGCGGAGAAATTCCACGTGACTTCGCTTCCTTGATGGCATATTCGGCGGAAAGAATAACCTCCCCCAACAAAGGGGACGCCATCGGAAAAGCGAGAACATCGGTCGCATAATCGTGGTTAAGATATTGGCGATTCAGTTTTCGAATGCGCCGATTATCCACAATAGCAAAGCTGACGTCCCCCCGAGCCTTCTTCTCTTTTCGAAGGATCAACCGAACTAATCGCTCCAACCGCTTACGGGGAACACGAATTTTTCGCTGAAGATTGGAGATCGAAATCATGAACCCACCGCAGATTTCATCACCCGCTTCACTTTGAGATAAGGAGCGAGAAACTTCCCTGTATGCGAAGCCGAATCAGAAGCAACTTTTTCAGGCGGCCCGGAGACAACAACCGTTCCTCCCCCTTGCCCCCCTTCCGGTCCGAGATCAATCACCCAATCAGCGGTTTTAATAACATGCATATTGTGCTCAATCACCAAGACGGTGCTTCCCTGGTCCACCAACCGATTCAAAACACCGAGAAGCCGTTTGATATCCTCAAAGTGGAGTCCGGTCGTCGGTTCATCCAAAATATATAACGTCCGGTCGGAGGACGCCCGCGCCAACTCCGTCGATAATTTCACCCTCTGAGCTTCGCCACCCGAGAGAGTCGTCGAAGACTGACCGCACCCCATGTATCCAAGACCGACATCATCCAGCGTAGTCAAAATTTTGTGAATTTTGGGGAAGTTCGCAAAGAAGATGAGCGCTTCCTCGATCGACATCGCCAGAACTTCTGCGATATCCTTCCCCTTATATTTAATTTCCAACGTCTCTCGGTTGTAGCGTCGTCCCTTACAGGTCTCACACATGACATGCACATCCGGGAGAAAATGCATTTCGATCACCTTCACCCCCTGTCCATCACACGCCTGGCAACGACCCTCTTTTAAGTTAAAACTAAAACGTCCCGGCGAATATCCACGAGCCTTTGATTCCTTTGTTATAGAGAAGAGTTTTCGAATCTCATCAAAGGCCCCCGTATAGGTTAACGGGTTCGAGCGCGGCGTCCTCCCAATAGGGGATTGGTCGATCACGATCACCTTCTCCAGATTGGCCGTTCCCGTAATTTTATCATGAGCCCCCGGCTTCTCCTTCCCTCCATGCAGAACTCGATTCAGACCTCGATAAAGGATCTCATTCACGAGGGTACTTTTTCCGGAACCCGAGACACCGGTCACACAGGAGAAAACTCCCAGAGGAAATCGAACGGACACTTTCTTTAGATTATTTTCCCGCGCGCCCTTCACCTCAATTGCATGTCCGGAGGTGACTTTCCGCCGCTGGGAGGGAACCTCTATCTTGGCGGCCCCAGAGAGGTACTGTCCGGTGAGACTCGCCTCTACTTGAAGAATCTCCTCTACTTTTCCCCGAGCGATAAGTTCCCCACCATAATGTCCAGCTCCGGGACCGATATCGATCACATGGTCGGCCTGACGAATCGTATCTTCATCATGCTCTACGACGACAACGGTATTTCCCAAATCGCGCAATTGCATCAATGTTCCCAAAAGACGCTTGTTATCTCGCTCATGAAGACCGATGGTCGGCTCATCCAGAACATAACAGACCCCAACCAGCCCCGACCCTACCTGGCTCCCCAGACGAATTCGTTGCGCTTCTCCCCCCGCCAAAGTACTACTTCGGCGATCGAGAGAAAGGTATCCCAAACCAACATCATTGAGAAACTGGAGTCGACTTCTAATTTCTTTGAGAACCAACCGGGCAATCTGCCGCTCCTCCGCATTCAGGCGGAGATCCTTAAAAAATAAGAGCGCATCCTCTAAGGTTAAATGACAGACTTCATCAATATTCTTCCCCCCAATGAGGACCGCAAGACTTTCTGGCCGCAATCGTCGCCCTTCACAGGCACCACACGGGAGTTCTCCCATATATCCCATCAAACGCTTTTTCACAAACTCGCTTTCGGTCGTCTTAAAGCGATGCATGAGACTCGGGATCACTCCTTCGAAATAGGATCCATACTTCTTCTCCTCTTTCGAACTCGTCCCATGGAGAAGAATCCGCTTCTTCTCCGCATCGATCTTGGCGTACGAAGAGGTATATTTCACATGGAACCACTCACAATATTGCCGAAGACGACGCGAATAACGGATAGTCATTCGTTTTCCCATCTTTCGATAAGCCTCGATCGCCCCCCCCTTCAAAGAGAGCGTTTTATCCCGGACTATCAAGTCAGCATCTAACTCAAGCCGTGTTCCCAAACCATCACAAGACTCACAAGCACCGTAGGGACTGTTGAAGGAAAAAAGTCTCGGCTGTAATTCACCAAAAGATATTCCACACCGGGCACAAGCATAGTTCTGACTAAAAAGACGTTCCTTCTCGTCAACAAGAAGAATCAGAATTCCATCTCCCATTTTCAAACAGAGTTCGACAGAATCGGCAAGACGCCGCTTCACCTTCTGTTTCTCAATCAGAATCCGATCGATCACCACTTCAATCTCATGCTTCTTGTTCTTATCTGGTGTGACCACACTCCGAAGTTCCTGAAACTCTCCATCGACACGAACCCGCGTAAACCCCTCCCGCCGGAGCATGGTAAAGATTTCACGATGCTGCCCCTTCTTTCCCCGAACAACAGGGGCAAGCAACTGGATCCGGGAACCTTCCGGCAGATCAAAAAGAGCTTCGATAATCGTATCCGCACTCTGTTGAGAAATCGGTTCTCCACATTGATAACAGTGGGGATGACCGACCCGGGAAAAGAGAAGGCGAAGATAATCATAGATCTCGGTACTGGTCGCAACGGTAGATCGGGGCGTCGCATGGCCACTGCGCTGTTCGATCGAGATCGTGGGGGGAAGTCCCTCAATGGAATCCACATCCGGTTTACGCATCTGCTCTAGAAATTGCCGTGCATAGGCGGACAACGACTCCACGTATCGGCGCTGCCCTTCCGCGTAGATGGTATCAAACGCGAGAGAAGACTTTCCCGACCCGGATAGTCCTGTAACGACCGTAAGCTTATCCCTGGGGATTTCTAGACTAATCCCTTTGAGATTATGCTCCCGGGCCCCTCGAACCTGTATGCTTCTTTTTCCAGCCATGGTGAATTCGTCGATTGTACCAAAAGGGGGTGCAAATCTTCAAAAGAGTCTGAACCGCCCCCCTTTGTATCCGTTTCTCTCCTCGGCAACCCTTTGACGAAAGATGGGTCTGGAGGGATATAATGCAATCCATGACAAAACCGGCCAAACGGAAGCACTACTCCCCCCGCCCAGAGTCCCCTTGGAAAAGAAAAATCGCGGTGGGGGGGGCGATCCTCCTTAGCCTCGTGACAACAGTGGGAGCGCTCTCGATCATCCTCTACTACAAAGGGAAAGCCGATACCGGCGTTGCGCAAATCCAGATTCAGAAAGAAATCTCCCCACTCCTTCTCCATGCACGTCAAAATGTACAGCGAGCCCAATCCCTCATCCGAACCGCCGGTACCGATCCCCAAGAAATTCGAGGAGTCACGATCCTCATCCTAAACTCCTGTGGAAAGATTCTCTCTCTCGACCCCCACAACGAAGAGGGATGGCGTCTCCGGGGACAAGCGATGGAATATCGTTTCGAGTTTCAAAAAGCTGCGGAAGCGTACTCCAAAGCGATCCAGACCCTCCCCTCCT
>CAYRLD010000023.1:8506-13030 GCA_964424925.1 uncultured Planctomycetales bacterium | reverse complement strand
TCCACCGTCTCCCCTTTTTCCGCCTTTTCGTAATAGGTCAAAAGATCATGCACGATCTGAAATACAGCCGGACCATCCACGATCGAATGGTGCCATGCCATGAGAAGATCACACGCCTCTCCTCCCGGATGCACCAGAACACGGGCACGCATCAGAGGACCGTTCTCCGTATCGAAAGGGGCTTTGTTCAGCTGTTGAAGGGCGTATTGCCAATATTCCCGGTCTTCTCCCAATTCGAGAAAATCGACCGGAATGGGGGGCGGGGAGGAAAGCTCCTCAAAAAAATAGCGACTCTTCCCCTTCCGTTTCAACCGAGCCCTCAACCGAGGATGGCGAGCCTGAAGTAGTCCGAGAGCCGCGCGAAAAGGCTCCGGACGAATTACCCCTCCCCGGATCCGCGCCATGCCGGCAGGAGTCAACGCCCCGTGAAAAGAGTCGTGCAGAACGGCCGCAATCCGCTCCATTCCCCCCAACTCGATCAAGGATTCCTTTTTATCATGCATATGGATAAATCATTAAAACGGATCCACCGAAAACTCTCCACGCTTTCCTCTTTATTGCGGGTACAATATCTATCGGAAGGAACCTGACTTATCGAGCCGGAAGAGAACAACGAGGAAGAGCAACCGGAAACCGTTATTCAGATCGGAAAATACATCCGCATCGAAAAGATCGGGGAAGGGGGGATGGCCCAGGTCTGGAAAGCGTGGGACCCCGAGTTGGAGCGATTCGTCGCCCTGAAAATTATCCGGGAAGGAACCGAACAGGAGCAGAAACGGTTCGTCGTGGAAGCACGGGCGGCCGGATCCCTCAACCATCCCAATATCGCTGGTGTTCACGATTTCGGAGATGATGAAGGCTTCTCCTACATCGCTTTCGATTATATCGATGGAGCCACTTCCTGGGACGAAGAGCCCACCCTGAAACGAGCGATCGAAATCGTTCGTGATTCTGCACGGGGAGTGCAACACGCACACGAAAAAGGGATTATTCACCGGGATATCAAACCGGCTAACATCATGGTCGGAAAGAATGGCCAAACCTACGTAACCGACTTCGGTCTCGCACGCCGCATCTCTTCCCGCGAACAGTTAACGATTTCAGGAGCCTCGATCGGAACCCCCTCGTACATGTCTCCCGAACAAGCTGAGGGCCATTCCCATACCGTCGATGGAACCACCGACGTCTATTCCCTAGGGGCAACGCTCTACGCCCTCTTGACACGAAAAGCCCCCTTCGATGGGGACAGCGCATTCATGGTGATGCTCCAGGTGATCCGGAATGATCCCACGCCCCCCTCTGACATCTGTCCCGAGATCGACCAAGATCTTGAAACGATCATCCTCAAGTGTCTCGAAAAACTTCCGAAAAACCGCTACCACACCGCGGGGGATCTTGCGGATGAATTAACCCGGTACTTGAATCAAGAACCGATCCAGGCCATTCCCACTTCCTCTACCAAAAAGTTCGCCCGGAAAGTGGTCCGAAAAAAAGAAATCCTGACCATCTCCCTCTTCCTCTTCCTCTTCCTCTCGAGCCTTGGATATATCGCGTGGCAGAATATTCAAAAAGAGGAGGTCCCGGTCTTAGTTCCAGAGGGACCAACAAGCGAAGAAACGAAAGAATTCCGCACGCGCCTCCAAGACATTGATAACCGGATTGAAAAACTTCGCTTCTCGTTTTACATCGAAAACGTCAACCTCTCCGGGCAACTTGAAGAATTAAAAAACACCCTCGAAGATCTAGAGGCTTACCTTGAGAAAGCTCCTCCCACCCTCACCCCACAAGGATGGAAAAGCGTGGGAGTTGGGTGGTACGTGTACGGAGACCGAACCCGGGCCGAAACCCGTCTTCTACAAGCAGAAAAAACATTAGAGAACGATCCGGAACTCCGACTCCACCTAGGTCGTATCTACTTGGACCGCTCCCGATCTCTCTTCCTCGAAGAGGGGGCAACCCCTGCTGATGACAAAGCGAAATCCCCTTCGATCTGGATTGCCAAAGCACAATTTTACTTCCAACCTGCGGAAGAGACGGCGGAAGAACCTCCTCCCGGAATCGACCAAGACCTTATTCGCCTTTACCTGGCACTCACAGAAGGAGAGAAAGATCTTGTCTTGGAAGAAGCGAAAAAAGGGTGGGAGAAGAATTCCGAAGAATTAGGCTCGGAAGAATACCTCGTTCTTCTCGGAATGGCCGCCACCCCCGATGTCGCGATTGCCGATTACACAAAGGCGATCCGGCGAAGACCTCATTATGCTTTGGGATATTTCCTCCGCGGGTGGACCTACCATATCCTGGGGAATCCGGAGAAGGCTCTGGAAGATCTCAATGCGGCCATAAAGATAAACCCGAACCTCGCCCTCGCCTATAACGAACGGGCGGCCATTAAAGTTCTTCGAGGGGACTTCGTCGATGCACTGAACGATTACAACCGCACGATCGAATTGAGCCCTACCTTCGCCAACGCCTGCAACAACCGGGGCGTCTTTTATTACGGCCAAGGAGATATGAAAAACGCTCTTCGCGACTTCACCCAGGTCATCAAACTGGAACCAACATTTGCCCTCCCCTACAACAATCGGGGGGCGGTCTACCGGAACCTTGGTCAAGACGAACCCGCCATGGCCGACTTCAACCGTTGCATCCAACTCGACCCGGAATACCCCTCCGGATATTTCAACCGGGGAAACATCTATCTCGACCGGAAAGAGTACGAAGAGGCGATCCGGGATTACACGCAAGGCTTGGAGATCTCTCCCTACAACCCTCCCTTCCTTTACAACCGGGCCGTTGCCCAATGGGAACGAAAGGAGTATGAAGCCGCCTTGGAGGATCTAAATCGGGCCCTTAACCTTGACCCTTACAAAACACACGCCGCTCTTCTTCGAGGCCAAGTGCACGAACAACTACAGATGTGGAATGAGGCGATTCAAGATTACCAACAAGCCACCTCGATAAAACCGAACGCCGCCGAAGCGCATTTCCGTCTCGGGATCCTCCTCTCCCGTGCGGGACAACATAAAAATGCCCGGGAAGAATTGACCCGCTGTATCAAAATAAATCCGGAATTCGAAAAGGTCTGGTTCAACCGCGGAGTTGTCAACGCCATCCTTGGAAACCTGGAAGAGGCGATGAACGATTATGATGAAGAGATCCGCCTCCAACCGAACTACGCACAGACATGGTACTCCCGCGGAAACCTTCGGAGAAAAGTTCGAGATTTTGATGGCGCGCTAAAAGATTATTCCCAGGCGATCGAACTCAAACCCAAATTCCCCGAGGCGATCAGCAACCGGGCCGACATCCACATGATGATGGGAAAGGTGACCGAAGCGATCCGGGATTATAAAAAGGCGCTTTCGATCGCCCCCCCGGACTGGGCGTATCGCGAAAAAGTCGAAGCGACCGTTCGGCGGTTACAGAGACAGTAACCGGAGGGGAGAACCGTTCCCCCTCTCTCCCCCCGGTTCTCCCTCTTAAAACCAGCTCTTGATCGATTTTCCAATCGATTTGGCTTTCTTCCCCGCCTTCTTCCACGCCTTGGACGCCTTCTTCTTCCCCTTCGCAGCGCCCTTTTTGACAGATGCCTTTGCCTTTCCCCATCCCGCCTTGGCGCGACGGGAATCGAACTTCCACTCTCTCATCGGATCGGTCATGTATGCTTTTACTTTGTCTTGAATCAGAATCGACAGAGCGATCTTCGTCCCCTCGATCGCCGCGATCGCGGTCCATCCGGGAGGCCCCGCCGGTAAGAGGAGCGCTTCGGGAATCGCGAAGAGAACCGAAACCACCCCGTACGAAAGAACAAAGGAGAAGACATCCATCCCCTTCTCTACATTCCCCCGGGAATATTCGACCACCCCGTAGGCGACATACGCCGGACCGGCCCAACGAAGAGCTCCCCGTGCGACCCTTCCGGTGCCCCTTGCCAGTTTCCCGGTGCGGCCGAACCATTTCCCCCGCGCCGCCACCCTTGCCTCTTGTTGGGCGAAGTGGAATTTGTATCCACTATGGTTCTGCTTGAGCCAGGTGCGAAACCTCGATTCATTCGCAAACTTCGCGAGGTCTTTGGTCGCATACGGAGCCCGAATTCCGATTCTTTCACAAAAAGCGCCTTGCGCCCGGAAAGCGACAAGTTCCCCGTACGCTTTCCCTCGAAGAATAAATCCTTGGGCATGAGCCGCTTCGTGAATCACGGTACTCGCGACCTGTTTTCGGTACGCCGGATTGTAGATCACAAACTTGGTACTCTTCGACCCCTTGTATTTCCACCCCTTCGCTGTCTGGTACCAACCGGGGTTGCCCGCTTTAGATGGGTCGAACCGGATATAAATATTGTTCTTCCACGCCAGTCCACGAGTCGTACCACGCATATAAACATTGCGCGCATCTTCGACCCAATGCACCCGCACCTTCATCCACTTCCCCCGGTAGTTCCGGGCGCCATCATCGATGAGCCCCGCAAACTCTTTGGTGCTCGGATGCGCTCGAAGGAAATCATCGAGCATTCCCTTGAGAGCC
>CAYRLD010000023.1:0-8496 GCA_964424925.1 uncultured Planctomycetales bacterium | reverse complement strand
AAAGACCGCCAGAGCGATCGTGCGTGTCAGCTTGGAGAACATTCTGAATTCCTTTCTTTACACCTGGATCACGAGATCCCAATGAGTGCTGCTATTTTCCTTAGGAAGGGTTGGGATCAGTTCCATTCCCCGGGGAGGGGAATTTCCCAAGGGTTGTTGAATTTTGCGAAGGTCGATTCGACGATCGTATTCATCATCTCGCCTTCCTGAAGAACCTCGGCATTCATCCGCCACGTTCGAATATTATTGTCCGGATCGATGACAAAGGTGACTTCGGTTGCCGCGGAGGAAACGTCCCCCGACTCATCCGGAAGTGCGCCCGACATTTTCATCTGGATCGACTGACAAGGAACGCCGTCGATCACTTCGGTCTGCCCTGCGTAGAGAGGCATCTGAGCGAGAGCGATATCCTGCAACCCTTCCCGGAACGAAAAAGCGCTCTGGGCAGGAGGCGCGCCGTCAAAACTATCCGACGTTGCCGGAATCCACTCCCCATTTTCATCCTTGATGAGCGCTTCTCTTCCCCGGGAAAGTACTTCGAAGCTCTCTCCATCGAGATTCGCCTGTGCAGCGACAATCGTCTGATCTTTGACCGCCCCGTTCAGCTCCGCTTCGGAGACGACCTCGCCCCCTTCATATACGATTACGGTCATTGCATATTCGTATGTTTTGAGATTCTGGAAATTTCGTAGCGCTTGGCGAAGCGCCGACTTGAGCGGATCCGCTTCGATAAGAGCGTTTGCTTCTGCGAGTTCATCACTTCCTACAAGAGGATCTTCTTCCTCTTGGGGGAGATCCCCGCGGGAGGACTCTTCTGTGGAAGCCCATTCATTGGAGGCCTCTTCCTGTAGTGTCGTGATTGCATTCGGCTCAACGGAATGCGGGTTCCCGTCAGAGAAGGACCGGTGCAGCGTCAGGCTGTACAGAAGGGCCATGACACCCAGGACCATCGGGCTGAATCGTAAAATCGTTCGGAATCTTTTCTTGGATGGGTTTTGCATCTTTTTGCTCCTCGCTTTTCTCTCTGCCTTATGTGCAGAGAAAGGGGAAGCGATTTTGCAAAAAGGGAGAAAAGACTACTTCACCGGATCAAAGAGTGGTGAGTCGGCACCCCTCTATTTGTCTTCCAAAAGATCGAGCGTCTTCCCGGGATTATCTTTCGCCCATTGAAGAACCCCCCCGAGAGAGGTGGTGCCCTTCTCCTGCCAGGCGTTTTGAAAGAGACGAAAGATGAATCTCGGCTTTACCTGGCCTTCCCACGCCCCCACGCCCACTTCGTTCGCTCGTACGTTGTGGGCAACCAGAACACTTTTTCCAGAAAAAACGTCTACTTGCTTCTTCAGACTATCTCCAGGAGAACCCGGCTTGGAAACC
The DNA here is from genome assembly GCA_964424925.1 of uncultured Planctomycetales bacterium. Classification (GTDB taxonomy): domain Bacteria; phylum Planctomycetota; class MHYJ01; order MHYJ01; family JACPRB01; genus CAYRLD01. Next base: position 7,122 of record CAYRLD010000023.1, on the reverse strand, counting down.
TGCATTAACTCCTCTTTGGCCATCTCCACCCGGATCTCCGCCGCTTCAAAAGCGTTGGAATATCTTTCGCTCGCATGAATGACCACACCGGAAGAAGAGACGATCCCCCCTACAAAGAAGAGAAAAAAAGACATACTGGTACCCGCAAACCCCTGCATCAAACCTCCCTTTACCACCCTCTACTATTATATACCGCCAGAACGCAAAATGCTGAAAAAGTATTCTTATTCAGGCCAGGAAACGCGGTCGCCACCCTCTTCCTTTGAATGCAAGAGCGCCCGATCGGCCAGTTTTATCAGCTCATCCCGGCCGGCAAATTCCTGGGAATTAAATCCGGCCACACCAAAACTGGCCGTCATCTTTATCACCTCTCCCTCCGATTCGATCTCGGCCTCTTCAATCCCCATTCGAAGGCGTTGGGCGACCATCACCGCTTCGATCATCTCGGACCCCGGAAGAATAAGCATAAACTCTCCCCCACCAAGCCGGCCAGCCACCCCTGAGTTTTCTTTCGTCTCCTCGAGGAAAAGTTCCGCCATTTTCTTGATGGCGAGATCGCCCCCCTCAGCACCAAATTCGGTGTTTAGCTGCCCGAGAGCATCGATATCGGCCAGAATAACCGAAACGGAGTGGAGATGGCGCCCCGCTAAATTGATTTCACTTTTGAGTCGCTCTTGCATACATCGATGATTCTTCAGAAGAGTAAGAGGATCGAGGGTTGAAAATTGTTCGAGCGTCTCGTTTTGACTCTCATTCTCTTGGACTAATTTCTCTAGTTGACCTCGGAGGCTCTCGTTTTCCGCCTGCATCCGGAATCGATCGAAATTCTTCATCAGCACCGCAGGAAGAATCCGAAGGTAATCCCCCGCTTTGCAAACGTAATCGGCCGCCCCGAGCCGGATCGCCCCTACCGCGACATCATGACTCTTTTCGACCGTAATCATAATGATGGGGATATTCCGCTTTCGAAGGATCTCCACCACCAATTCGCCCCCGGTCGTATCGGGGAGGTAAAAGTCAAGGAGGACCATATCAAAGTCTGCAAAATCGAGCGCGAGGCATTTTTCGCCATTTTCAACCGCGGTCACCTTCGCTTGATGCTCCTCGAGGATATCCCGAAGAAGGTGGGAGTGATCGGTATCGTCGTCCACAATCAGGATACGACGATCCTTCAACGTCCAATTGGCACGATATTCGGTATCTTTGGTATCAGATGAACCCATATTTCTTGTCCTGCACACTTCCCGAAAGCCCTTTTTACCCCAATTTGGAGGCCGAATCAAGTGATCGGAATATGGGAAATATGGGCCTGAATTCCATATTTCATGGCCAGCCGTTAATTCTTGACACTCCATCCCCATATGGGTATCCCTGATAGATCGATTACCCCCCCAGAATCGGGATAAGAGTGAAAAGGGGGGGTCTTCCGGGGGCAAAGTTCAGGGAGGCTGTGCATGCACGGCAGGAATTTTAGCTGGCGACATATCGTTCTTTCTTTCCTCTGCGCGGGAACATTAACAGGCTGTGGTGGGGTCGAAGTCGGTTGTCTAAATATCGGCGGAGGTCACACTGCGGACAAACCGACCAGCAATATGGTCTACAAGTCCCTTGCAGAGCAGATGTGGGAACTCGCCCGGGACATCTCGACCGGATCAGGAAAGGGAGAGAATGCCGCCGAAAAGCTAGCCGTCTGGGAAGCGAACAAAACCAAATTTATCAACGCCTTCAACAGCTTCCTCCCGAAGGATGATGCAAAACTCTTCGGCTCTACCGCCGGCGAAGTATTCGCCTTCATTGATGACGGCACCATCCCGCAAATGACCGATTCGGCCGCCTCGATGATTGAGTTCCTCTACACAAATCCCGAAGATCCGGACAAGAGAGCGCTCAAAGGGCTCCACGCCCTCATGCAACAGCAAGATTCCACTCTCGACCCGGATGCGACTCTTGAACTGCTCGGGAGACTTATCGCCCACAAAGAATTTGAAGATTTCATCGCTTCGATCGGACAGGTCGTCCGAGAGAATGACGGGGTCGATGCAAACGGAGAGCCCAACGGCGAAAAGGACCTTCTCACCGACCTCTTCAAGATGATCGGGGAGAAACTCGAAGAATCGAACGTTCAGAACAGCAGCGCGAACAATCTACAAGGGATGGTCGAACATCTCCTCTCTACTCGTGACCTTCCAGCAGAGCTCGATCTAGGGGATCCTGCCTGGATCGTCGAAGTGGACGACAACCGAAATCCGATCGTTGCGGTCGACCCGAATACAGGAACTCTTTATGAGCCCTTCGTCGATACCAATCTCGACGGGGAAGCAGACATCAATGCCGACGGAAACCATATCGACACAAACGGAGATCTGATCGACATCCCTGCTTTTGGTCGAACCGGATGCCGGGACGAGCAGAGAAGAGCTCTCTGTGAAGCGGGGGGAGAGCCGATCTACGTCTATTTCGATGGAAAAAGAACCGCTCTTGCCGGAGTGATGATGTTGGTTGGAGACCTCCTCGAGGAAGATGTTCCCCGGAAACTCCGCCCCGTTGCCCAGGCGATGCTTGGAACCAGAGTCAACAACGACAACGGAACACCGAGTGACCCTACCGACGACTACATGCACTACCCGGAACAGGATAACCCGCTCCTCGACCTCGTCTGGAGCGTCATGGAACTGACCCGGGCCCCAGAAATCAACGACCTGACCGACAACCTCGGGGGAATGAACCTTTCTGAATCAAAAACCTCTGAGAGGCTCGTTCTCTACACCGGAAAAGTTCTCAAAGCATTCCAGGAAGAAGATTTCTTCAAAGAGTATCCCGATTGGATCAAGTTGATCGACCTCGTTGACGACCTCCTTCCGATCGCCGATGAAGTGTTCGAAAAGCCGAATGCGACGTCTAAATCAACCGGCGAAATCCTGATGGAAGTTCTCAAAGATCTCGCAGATGATGAGTCTGGCGAAGAGGTCGACAGCCAATTTGGACAGATGATCCAATACCGGAATCTCGTCTATGATGACACTCCCAACGGACAGGTTCTGAACACCTCCAAATCGATCCCGGTCGACTACACATTGCCGATGTACAACGGCAATGACGACAACCGAAGCGTCGTCGAGAGAACGATCATGCTTCTCGTCCTCCTCGATGGCCCGACCCTTCCCTTCTCAAGCAAGAACCTGGCCGATATCGCTCTTGAATCTTTCACCTCCACCGGTGGCGGAAATGGATTCATGGATTTTATTCTCGGAGCAGCCGATGTCCCGCTCGTGGAAATGTTCGCGGTTCCGATTCTCAACATACTCGGCTATCCCGGACAGAAGGTCTGGGACGAGATCGAAGTGTACGACTCCTTGACCGCCAGCGGCTCGACGGAAGGCTTCTCGACCGTCCTGAAGGTCTTCGAAGACCAGGGACAGATGGACCTGGTCATAAACATCTTCCATATCCTCGAAAGCGACCTACAACGGGATCTGGATACCGACCCCTACACCTTCAGCATGATCCGCAAATCAGAAGAGCCTCTCGCCGAGATTCTTCTGAGCACCGTGATGAACGACATCACGACGCTTCTCGATACGATGGAAGAGGCGAACAACTCCTCGAGCGCGACAACCGACTACTCAAAAATTGCCGACGCGATCGCATACCTGATCGACGATGATGCGGGACTGATCCACAGAGACGGCACCCCAGCCAAATCGAGAATTCATTGGCTGACCCGCCCCTTCCGAGAGATGCTTCTGCGCGTCGAAGATGCAGGTGAATTTGAGAATCTGACCGGAACGCTCAAAAGCGTTCTCAATCTTATCACCGATTCGACAATGAACGACAACGGCACCCCCGGGGATACCACAGACGACTTCGAAGAACTGACCCGTCGCTGGCTCGCCCCGGTTCTGACCGCTCTGAATACCTACACCGGACAAGGCAGCACGCAAACCCAGCAAGAACTGGACGACTTCGTCGATGAACAGCAAGCGACACTCCTCTACGACATGACCGGAAAGGCCCTCCCCTCAGGAATCGATCTCTGGACCGCGATCGATGAGTCGGCCACAAGCGGTGGCTTCTACATGGCGATTAGGAACCTCCTCCTCCCCCATCCGGGAGCGACATACAAAGATGCGTTCTCTTCTCTGATGAAAATTATCGGCCAGGCGCTCGAGAGTGGCTCCGGGACCGAGAGTGAGTATGCCGCAGACCTCAACGGCTACTTCGCCACGATTCTCGACGAACATAACGGCTACATCATCGACGTTATTCTCGGCTTCGAAGCGATCGCAACCGCGGGCGTAGAACTGAGTATCCTGGAACTCGTAAACAACTTCCTCTGGAAGGGCGAAGATGGAACGCTCATCTCTCCCGCCGAAGACATTCTCGACATTGCCCGGGAACTGGCAGAGATCGGAAAAGAGGAAGAGGAAGAAGAGCTCACGGTAGAGGGCCTGGAGGAAAACCTCAAAGATATCGTCGAATTTGTCCGAGACGATAAAAAAGAAGGTCTGCACAGATTTTATGACATCCTCAAATCACGGAATAAATAAGAGAAAAACACACCGGAAATAAGGAACCCTTCACGTGAAATCAAACCAATACCTATTCGCCTCTCTCTTCGTATGCCTTCTCTCAACCTCTCTCCTCGCCCAGGAATCGGATCTGTATGGAACCGGGGGGCGGGAACGGGGAATGGGGGTCGGGGTCGCGTCCCCAAAAGGACATAGCTCGCTCTACTATAATCCGGCGGGGCTCACGAGAACCAGTACACTGAACGGAAGACTCGACTTAAGTTTTCACTCCGGATCGGCATCGGTATCCTCGCCCAATCCGGAATTTAACCGGGATGCGGAAAATGAACTCGGCTCATCGGCATTTCTGGGAGTAGGGATCGCAAGCCCCGTCAGCATGGACGAATGCCCCACCTGCCAGAAAGATAACGCGATGATTGCGCACACCTGTCCCATCTGCGGAACAAATCTACCTTCCGCGAGCGAGTCCGCCTGGTATGACGCGCTCTACTGGGGGGTCTGGTTCGAGTTTCCGGTCACCGATGGAACACAGATAGGCCTTACCTCGGATCAACAGAATCCCGAATGGGCACAATACGGACGGACCTCAAGCCGGTTGGCCGCCTCCGTCGGCCTCGCCTATCGAGTCAATGACTGGTTCTCGGCGGGATTTTCGGCACATCTGGTTTATGTCAGTAGCGGTGAGATCACAAACGAGGTGCTTGCCTTCCAAGTCGAGGAGGAATACTCCAACATTGAGATCAATCAGGGAGTCGATTTCGCCGCCGCGATGAGCCTGGGACTTCTCTTCAAGGCAACCGAAATGATCGATGTCGGCCTCACTTTTCGTTCCGAACGAGCCGGCCAAACGAATAGTGACTCTTCCACGGTGTTAAATATCCCACCGCTAGATTATAACACAACAAGCGAATTCATGATCCGATCGACGCCCGGATTCTCCCCGGCGCAGGTCGCAGCCGGGTTGGAATGGACGATCAACGAAAGCTGGAGTGTGGCGTTCGACCTCACCTGGATGAACTGGTCCGCGTATGAAGGGCCGTACAGTTTTATCATTACCGGGGGAGGGACCGAAACGGTAACCATGCCGATCCAGAAGCCGGGTCACAAAGATATCATCGTCCCCCGGGTCGGAGCAGAATATCTTGCAAACGAATCATGGAAAGTCCGGGGAGGGTATGGGTCTCGCCCCAACCCCGCCACCGAACAGGACGGCCTCATGAACGTAATCGACAGCTCAGCCCACATGTTCAGCTTCGGCGCAGAATACAAGATCAACAAGACGATGAGTATCGATGCCTTCCTCCAAATACATCTCTTTGAGAAGCAATCGACCGTGGAGGATCCGCAAAAACACATACAGAATGTAACCAGCTCCAACGGGAATACTGTACCAATTACATCCACACCAGAAGCGGCGACATGGTCCGCATCGGGAACCTTTTACCTGATCGGCTTCAGCTTCAATTTTGTTCTATAGCCAAAGCCTCTTCCCGCAGGAAGTCGAGGATCAGGTCCCGGGTCATGCCGGGATACTCCATGTGCGGGACATGCCCACACTCCGGATAGATAAAAAGGCGTGAATTCGGCATCACTTCGTGCAACGCCTTGCCGCTGGAGAGATAAATAATCCTGTCGTTCTCTCCCCAGAGGAGAAGCGTCCGCGCTTTGACCTTCCCGAACCCTTCGGAATATCCCAAGAGTTCCGAAAAATCGAGCTGCTCTGCGGTCTGGCGCATCGCCCCGATGGCACCCGGAAAGCGCATCTCATGCGCATATTCTTGGAGATCTTCCGGACGAATCTTCTGGGCATCATAAAAGTTCCGGCCCAACCCGATTCGGGCTACTAAACCCTTCGGAGCGATGTGGGTCGTCCACGCAAAGAGCGGCCCGACGACCGGCGCCCGGAGAAGACGAAAGAGAAAAGGAAATGGTTGGGGCATCGAAGCGGGAGCCAAAAGGACAAGCCGCTCGACCCGTTGGGGTTGGTTCATCGCAACGTAAAGCGACATCCCACCCCCCCACGAATTCCCGATCAGGGTCGCCTTGGGGATCTTCAACCTCTTGAGAAATTGAAGAACCCGCTCCCCATGCGCCCCGATCGAGTAATCCCCCTCCGCAGGCTTATCCGAATAGCCCGCCCCCATCGTCTCCAGGGCCAAAACGCGATATCCCGCCCGGACAAAATCGTCAAAAAGAAAGCGCCAATCGTAGAGGGAACCTCCCAGTCCATGCAGAAGAACGAGAACGGGACCCTCCCCGCGATCCCAATATTGAAGTGAATTTCCCTCGATCACAATCGACTTCTCCACGCCCGCATCGATCTTCGCCCGCCGGTAGCCCGAGGGTTGCACAGGAGTCGAGCAAGAAATGGAGGTAAAAAGAAGAAGGGCCAGGAAGAAAAGGGATCGCATCCCCAGAGAATACAACGCACTGCGTCATCAGTCCAGAAACCCACTCATTTTTTTCTTTCTGACTTTAAGGCACAGTTTCCGGCCTCGACGGACGATCCAATTAAAAAGGAGGAATCGATGGCCGACCTATCCCACCTGGGAACTACCCCCATCCCCGGAGACGCCCCTACCGGCGTCGATGC
>CAYRLD010000022.1:0-13164 GCA_964424925.1 uncultured Planctomycetales bacterium | reverse complement strand
TCCGTCCCAATCCGCCTCAGGAGCCACAACCGCTGGGGGAGGTGTCCGAAGACCTCCTACCGTGGGGGTTGTATCACAGGCGACAAAAAGGAAAGGAAGAAGGAAGAGCAGATTTCTCATACGTTTATTATGGCCGGTCGCCCCCCACACTCGTCAATGAGGAAATAACTTTGCTTGCAGAAACAATTCCGTGCCATACTTATTTCGAAGGAGACTCCATGAGCCAAAAACAGAAAAAGGCGTACGAAAATCTTGATTTCATCCGTTCGCGGGATGCTCGCGGAGTCCGGATTCTTTGTGAATACCTCGAACCGCTACAGCAGTTTCAAAAGATGGGAGTGCGGGAGACCATCGTTATCTTTGGATCAGCACGTGCTAAACCTGCGGAAACCCTAGAAGCCGAATACCAGAAACTCAATGCCGAAAAGAAAAAGTACAAGGGATCTCTTCCCGCAAAGCTTTCCCAACGACTCGAAAGAATGCACTGGGAAAGAAAACTTTCCGAGTTCTACGAACAATCTGCCGAACTGGCCTGTCTTCTGACAAAATGGGCGAAGTCCCTCGATAACGGAAAGCGATTTGTCATCTGTTCCGGAGGGGGTCCCGGAATCATGGAAGGCGCAAACCGGGGGGCAACCGAAAGAGCGGACGGCCTTTCGGTCGGCTTGACGATCAGTCTCCCCACCGAAGAAGATCCAAACCCCTATATCACCCCCGAGTTGATTTCCGAATTTCATTACTTTTTCATGCGGAAACTTTGGTTCATGTACATGGCCTCGGCCATCGTTGTCTTTCCAGGGGGATTCGGAACCATGGATGAGCTGTTTGAAACGCTCACCCTCGTGCAGACCCGAAAAATTGAACGCCCCCTTCCGGTCATCCTGTACGGAAAAGAGTTCTGGAACGACTTTCTTAACTTTGATGCGCTCGTAAAATGGGGAACCATTTCGCCCCCCGATATGAAGCTCTTCAAAATCGCCGATTCACCGAAAGAAGCGTTCGATTTCTTGAAGAGAAAGTTGCTTCAATATTATCCCAAGCCACAGACTTGGAATCGGAAGGCACCGTAGAAAATTAAGCCAAAGCCTCTTTTCTTCCGCGCGCCTCACTCACAGAGAGAAGGAGGAGGAATCCGGCAATAAAGAAGAACGCTTGAGACGCAATCCCCCATTTCATTCCCCCGGTAAAATGGACCAGGAAGCCGAAAATGAGGGGACCGATCGCAGAAGAGAAGCGCCCTCCCAGGGCATAAAATCCAAAGAACTCGGCCGATTTTTTTTCGGGGGTTAATTCTCCAAAGAAACCCCGACTGATCGCCTGCGTCCCTCCCATCACCAAGCCAACCATTGCACCGAGAATCCAGAATTCGCGTGAGGTGGTTGCCTGAAAGGCAAACCCGATCACCGCTAACCAGACCAACAAAGCCACCAGAAGGGTCGGCTTGGCCCGGAATCGATCTGCAATATAGCCGAGAAGAAAAGCGCCAACAAAAGCGACCGCTTGAACCATTAAATAAACGAGGATTAATTCATCCTGTTCCATTTTGATCACTTCAGAGCCATAGACCGCAGCATTCACAATAATCGTCTGCACCCCTTCGTTGAAACAGAGGAAGGCGAGAAGAAACTTGAAGAGTTCCCGATAACGCCGAATATGCCGCAACGTCTGAAACACATCGGTCACTCCCTTTCGAATAAGGGGAAGCGTGCCGACTCTCTCCTTGGGAACCGCCCGTTCCCGTAACCAGAAAAAGAGAGGGAGGGAGAAGAGAAACCACCAAACCGCAACAACAAAAAAGCCGGGTCGAACGGCCGCCTCTCCCCATATTTTGATCATGACCAGGTTTACGGCAAGACAGAGCCCACCTCCGGCATATCCAATCCCCCACCCAAAAGAAGAGATCCGAGATCGTTTTTCAGGAGGGGCGAGTTCTGTGAGAAAAGCGTTGTAGAGAGGATTCGCACTCGAAAAGCTGATATTCGCCACGATGAAAATAATCATCGCGCTCACAACCATCCCAGGAGCCATGAGCGAAAGCCCGGCCGTTGCAAGACAACCGACAATCCAATAGAAAAAGAGAAATCGTTTCTTGGCCGCAAGATGATCGGTAATCGCCCCGACAGAAGGAGCCGTCAGGCAGACCCAAATCATCGACGCAGAAACAATCATGTTCCAGAGAAATGGCCCCTCGAACACTTGCCCTAAAATCTTCACCCCCTCCTCCGGAACAATCCTACCGGTGAAGTATTTGGCAAAGATGACGGCGAGGATCGTTGTGGCAAAAGCAGAGTTCGCAAAGTCGTAAAAAGCCCAGGACCAGATCTCACGACGGCGTACGGGAGTCGACATGGGGGACAGTTTGCCAGAGGATAGTTTTCCCGACAAGCGACTTTCCCTCGAAGTTTTTGCCGAAGGTGCCGATATGTCTTTATGCCACCTACATCGAAGGGAGAAAACCATGGTACAGTGGTTAAATGATTACGGCTTTTCGGAGCGCGTATTAGAGGGTGAGGGATATAATGGGGTGGCCTTTCTAGATCATTTCAGCATTCCATGCGACCACTTCCGTCCGGAACTGGAAGCACTGTCCGCCCAATTTGAGGGTAAAATCAGCTTTTACCAGGTGGATGTGGTAGAGAGCCCTTCCTTAACCGAATATATGGCGGTCCAGGCGACCCCTACGCTTATCCTGTTTCAGGAGGGTCGAGAGGTCATTCGGTACGAAGGTGCCTACAGTCGGGAAGCGCTGCAAGAAAAGATTCAGGAAGCGATGAGAACTGCAGGACAGAATCGAGCCACCTAATCCGATTTCAAAAACTGGATTAGACTTCGAGGACCTCGACCGTTTTCTTCTCGACGAGATCTCCGGCTCGTTTTTCGAAGCTTTTGATTAAGCGATCGACTTCATCCCGGGTACTTTTCTGTTCATCTTCGGAGATGACCTTCTCTTTCTCTTCCTTGTCCGTTACGGAATTGGCATCCCGGCGGATATTGCGGAGAGAGACCTTTGCCTTTTCCCCCAAATCCTTCACCATTTTCGCGATCTGCTTGCGTCGCTCTTCGGAGAGAGGAGGAACAGGAAGCCGAAGAATTTTTCCATCGGATTGAGGTGTGAGACCGACCTCACTCTTGAGGATCGCCTTTTCGATCGCATCCGTACTGGCTGGATCAAAAGGCTTAATCATGATCATCCGAGGTTCTGGCACGGTAATGGATGCGAGTGATTTCAACGGAGTAGGGGCCCCAAAATAATCGACCCGGATAGGATCAACCATTCCGAGGGAAGCGCGACCAGTGCGAACACCTTTGAATTCCGTTGTAAGGACATTCAAGGCCTTTTCCATTTTGTCTTCTACTTCAAGAACAATGTCATCGTATGGCATGATTCGCTCCCCTATTTACTTGCTGTAGATCCATCAATAAGCGTCCCAATACGCTCACCCCGTACCGCACGCGTAATACTACCATTCTTCCAAAGGTCGAAAACGATTATTGGAAGATTCTTTTCCATGCAGAGAGTAACGGCCGTCATGTCCATGACTCCGAGACCTTGATTCAACACATCGAGGTACTGAAGGTGTTCAATCTTCGTCGCCCCCGGATTCTTCTTGGGATCCGAGTCATAAACTCCATCCACTTTAGATGCTTTTAGAAGAACCTCCGCCCCCAATTCCGTCGCCCGAAGAGCGGCGGCCGTATCGGTCGTAAAATGGGGGTTTCCCGTGCCGGCCGCAAGGATCACAACACGTCCTTTTTCGAGATGTCGGAGGGCTCGGCGGCGCAAGAAAGTTTCGGCAACCGCCTGGACCGGAATCGCGGTCATCACACGGGTCGCCTTCCCCATCTGTTCGAGAACGTCTTGAAGGGCAAGGGCGTTGATGACCGTAGCCAGCATTCCCATGTAATCTCCCTGGGCTTCATTAATCCCATGCTGGGAGAGTTCCCCCCCGCGGACGATATTTCCTCCGCCTACGACGACCGCAACTTGGCTCCCCTGCTCGGAAGCCTCGCAGACTTGCCCCGCGATCGATCGCGCTTCGGAAATATCGACCCCTCGAGCACCTTCCTTGCAGAAAGCCTCGCCACTAATCTTGAGAAGAACGCGTTTATACCTGGGATCGGCCATGAACTGGATTTAGCTCCCGACCTCCAACCGATGGAATCGGCGAAGGGTAATATTTTCTTTGAGGATCGCTACCTTGGAAGCAAGGAACTCTCCATACGTACCTTTGAACTTATCTTCCTTCGGAAAGGGCATATGCATGAGACACTTCTGAGAGAAGATATTCTTTTCCAGCTTTCCTTCTACAATCTTCGCGATAATTTCAGGAGGCTTTCCTTCAATCTCTTTCTCGTACTTCGCCTTTTCGCCTTCAATGAGTTCTGCCGGAAGATCATCTTTCGAAACCGCAACAGGATCGAAAGCACAGACACCCAGGGCGCATTCTTTCATCAGATCCTGGAACTCTTCGTTCTTTGCGACGAAGTCCGTCTCACAAGTCAGTTCGATCAGGGCCCCCACCTTTCCGGTGTTGTGGATGTAGTACCCGATCCGGCCTTCATTCGTTGCTTTCCCTGACAACTTCTCAGCACGTCCGAGACCTTTTTTTGCTAGCCATTCCCGAGCTGCAGGAATATTCCCTTCTGACTCGGTAAGGGCCGCCTTACATTCCATCATTCCAGCGCCCGTCTCTTCTCGAAGTTGCTTTATCATCTTTACATCAATGGTCACCACGCTATTCTCCTTTCGGTTGTTCTGTAGAGGGGGTTGTTGTCGGAGGGACCGCCGGAGCCGAGGGGGCTGGGGCCGCCGAGGAAGCCGGAGTGGCTGGCCTCTGGCGCGTTCCCGTACCACGTCCCGGAGTGGTCCGACGAGGACGTCCGCCCTTTCCGACAGAAATAGCACCCGGTTTGGAATCTTCAGAACCCTTCTTCGGAGCGTCTGCTTTCGACTCTTCGACCGGTTGCGCGACCCCAATCGACTTTGACTTTCCTTCTTTGATCGCTTCTCCGAGTTTGGTCATGATAATGGAGATGACCTTCATCGAATCATCATTGCCTGGGATCGGAATATCAATCGCATCCGGATCACCATCGGAATCGATAAGAGCAATGGTTGCTGCCCCTATTTTCGCCGCTTCGGCAACCGCAATCGCTTCTGCTTTTGGATCCACAATCACTAGGCAGGCTGGCAGGCGATCCATGTTCCGGATCCCATCAAGGTTCCGCAGAAGTTTTCTCTTCTGACGAAGAATGTTCGCCTGTTCTTTTTTAGAATATCTCGAAAGAGTACCCGTTTCTTCCCACGACTCGATCTCTTTCAGACGACCAAGACGTTTCCGAATGGTATCAAAGTTGGTCAGCATCCCGCCAAGCCATCGTTCCGAAACATAGGGCATGCCCATCTTGGAAGCTTCTTCCTTGATCACAGCACCTGCTTGGCGTTTGGTTCCGACAAAAAGGACCAGATGTCCCCTTGCGGTGAGTTGTTCGAGAAAATGGTACGCTTTGACCAACCCTTTGAGGGTCTGCTTAACATCAATGATGTGAATAAGATTGCGTTTACCGAAAATGAACGGAGACATTTTGGGGTTCCAACGGCTTACCTTATGCCCAAAATGGACTCCTGATTTTAAAAGATCTTGCGGCGAAATTGTAAGTGGCATCAAGCCCTCCGAATAGCACAGCGAATAAGAGACCCAACGAATCAGACCCTAAAGCCAAAGACAGACAGTTTGTCTTACGGCCCGAAGAAATTCCGTTCAACGTCGGGACGAGAGTTTGCCACACTCAGTCCAGAAGAAGACAGACCCCTTCCAGGTCCACACAGGAGGAGAGAGGTTAGCTCAAGAGGGAGGGTGAGTCAACCAGAAACTTGACGAAAAGTAGCGTCAGAGCGTTCTATTGATCGATCAGAACTTCATCCGCTGTTCGATGAAGTCCATTGATCACAAGAATCGTAACCAGATCCCGATCGTGTTGATCTAACTTTCCGATCTGCTTATGAATCGACTCGAGACTCTGACGGATATCCCGCTCATACTTGTCAATATTACGAGCGATCGAAGGATTTCCGCGCTTGATTTCACGAACCTTGTCGAAAATCGAGAGCGCCATATCGGATATGTCATTACCCTGATTTACCGTGCGACGTGCCTTAGTCTGCATAACCATCTCCCTCAGTCGTAGAACCCCCAGTGGAAGCGTGGAAATCATAATAGCACCCGGTAGTGGTCACAGCAAGGGAGACCTGATTCGAATCCAGAGAAAGAAAATCACGGAACCCTAAAATTTGGCTAAATTTACAAACCATAAATTATAAATAAACCTCTTGAATCCCCATACAAGATGTACCATAATATATATGCTGTCCTGGGGAGGACGCGGCCGGAGAGATAACGGAAACAGAGGTGTAGTATGAGAGTAGTATTTGCCGCTTTCCTCACGTTGGCGTTCTCGGCTGTACCAGCCCTGGCACAAGATTCTAGTGCGATCAGGGCATGGATCGAGGATTTAGGCCACGAAAAGATCGAAATTCGGACCGCTGCAGAGCGAAAGCTCCTGAAAGCGGGAAGAGAGTCGTGGACCCTCCTCAAAGCTGCAGAGGGTCATCCTGACCCGGAAGTTGCCTCCAGAGCCGTTCAGATCCTTCACCGAGCACATCTACGGAGGAAGATCCCTTATCAGATCCTGAGATACCATCCGAATGCCATTCATACCCTTCAAGATGGTGCAACTCGGGAAAAATTGAAGTTAATATCTACATTTGGACGGTACTACCAGGAATCCAAGACCTTCCTGATCACGCTTTCTAATGATTTAGACCCTCAAATTGCGGTCGCAGCAGCCGATGCTCTCTACGACAATCGAGATTTTAGTTGGGTGGAGCATCTTCTAGAAATATACGCCAGCGCCCCCCCACCCCACTCCCCACGAATCTCAAGGCTTCTTGTCGCCGCTTCTACGCGCATCCCAGAAGAGCGGATCCAAGAATTACTCTATAAAAGCCCTCTGGAAGGGAAATCGAGGCTCATTTTTCTCGCAAACAGTTCTGATATTCCCCTCTCCGTGCCCTCTTCGGTTCTTAGAGATTTGCTCATTCGAGGAACATCGGAAGGAAAAATCTCAGCTCTCCGCTGGATCCGGAAAGAATCCGCCCTACAGGAAATAAGGACACTTCTTCCCCTCCTCAAGTCGGGGGAACCAACGGTTCTCTCTGAAACATTGACCACCATTCGCGTTTTGCAATACCCCATCCCGATCGAGTCGATCCTGCCCCTACTATCCCACTCAAAAGCAACCGTACGGCAGGAAACGCTCCGCCTACTCAAATTCCTGGATGAACCCACGACAGCGAGAGTCGCGCTCGAAAAACTATCCGACCCCTCTACGACGGTTCGAAAAGTCGCCTTAGAGTTCCTTTGGAAAATCAGGGGCACCGAGATTCTTCCCATCATACTTCGAACCTACCTTGAGGAGGGGTCTGAACAAGGGGACCTCGCCGCAAACTACCTGATCCAGAATTGGGAATGGGCGCAGCCCCGTCTGTACCAGGCCGCAAAATCAAAAAACGTTTCGACCCGGCATCGAGCCTTTCGAATTTTATATCGGATTACAGGAACCTTGGTGCTGGGACGGGCCATGAAAGACCCGGAAGAAATCATTCGTCTCTGGGCACTCAGACGCGTACTTTCCCGAAACCATCCCTCCACGGTGGCCACCCTCGAGAAATTGACAAAAGATCATTCGTCTCATATTCGCTTTGAAGCATTAAGGGGTCTTGTGCGTCGAGGTAAACGGGAACGGCTAGAAGACCTTATCCCTTATTTGGAGGACAACGACTACCTCCACCAGATTGAGGCCGCAGAAACCCTATTCGATTACAGCCGGGAGCAAATCCTCTCCCTAGCGAAGGTGATCCTCCAGAGAAAAGATACATACCAAAAGAGAATTGCCCTCGATGCCCTCACCACAAGACAAGTTTTCGAGGCAACCTCCCTCGCACTTCCTTGCCTACATTCCGGGGACCCTCGTCTTAGACGGTCTGCGGCTCGATACATCTCCCAATCCCTTTCCCATAGAACATCGAACAAAATCGTCACCTTCCTCCGGGACAGTCTTCCCACATTAGAAGGAGAAAGGTTCACCCTTACCTTCCAACTTCTAACAACACACGGAGATGAGAGCTGCCAGACAGTGATCCTCAAAGCTCTCCGCGAAGGAAAAGGCACCAGTCATAATAAAACCCTCCGAGCCCTCTGCTCCTGGTGGGGAGCCTCCTCCCAGAATAACCTCATTGCCCTCCTCGGGGACAACGCCCTCCTGAACAAAGCAATCTTTCGACAACTAAAACAACGAACCCGAAAAGAGTCTAAAATCCTCGAAGCTACGATCGATCGCTTATTAACACACCCGGATCATAATATTCGTTCCGACGCGATCCCGGCGGCCCTGGAACTAACGCCAAATGCACTCAAAGAGAAGCTGCCCCTACTTCTAAAAGATGAGGAACCAGAAGTTCGATTCGAGGCCATTATTGCCTGTCGAAAATTAAAAGAGAAAAGAGGAAAAAAGCTACTCCGCCCTCTTCTCGATGATGAAGACCCAACATTGCGGCTGCGAGCAGCCGAAAATCTACTTCTGGTTTCACCGGAAGATCGATCTCTCATTCAGAAGACAGCACGGGAAGAGGAGTGCACCTGGGTCCAGAAAAGATTAAATGCCCTTCTCAAAAAGAGCACTCGATAGGGAAGCGTCACGCACCCTTCCGGTAGTCCCGAAAGAGATCAAGAACGAGTTGCATATCATCCGCAGGAGGGGCAGAAAGCTCCATCCGCTCTCCACTCAACGGGTGAGCAAACTCAATCTGGGCGGCATGAAGAGCTTGACGACCGATCAGAGGGTCGAGAGGATCTGGCACCCGGGGATCCGCGTCGACCTTCAGATCTCGAAGAAAAAGCGCGTCCCGCTTTCCGTACGCAGAATCGGCAAGGCAAGGGTGACCGATCGAGGCCATATGCACACGGATCTGATGAGTTCGACCCGTTTTTGGTTTTACCCGAACAAAAGAGAAACGATCGAAACGTTCCAACACTTGGTAATACGTTTGAGCAACCTTCCCCTGTCCGACTTTAACGACCGCCATTTTCTCCATATCTTTCTTATGGCGATCCATCGGTTTATCGATCCAATCTTCGTCGAAACGAACAACCCCTTCGACAATCGTACGATATTCTTTCTCAATCGTCCGATCCTGGAATTGCTTTGTCAGCGCACCATGTGCTCGGAGTGTCTTGGCGGCCAGAATAATCCCACTCGTATCCTTATCGATTCGATGAACCACTCCTGGCTTGTAAATATCATCGGTTTCAGGCAGATCCCCACAATGATGAAGCAAAGCATTCACCAGGGTATCATCCCAGTGGCCGGCCGCAGGATGGACAACAAAATGAGGAGGCTTATTAATCGCGATCATACATTCATCTTCATAAATAATATTCAGAGGAATGTCCGTTGCGACCACCTGGGGAACAATCAATTTCGGAGCCTCTATGCGAATGACATCTCCCACATTGATGCCATAACTCGCCTTGGTAGAAGAACCGTTAATGGTAATCCGCTTCTCTTTAATCAACTTCTGCACTAACGTACGCGAATAGGTCGGCAATCTCTTGTGAATATAGATATCGAGACGTTGCAGCACGGACTCTTTCCGCACCGTCAGCTCATGTGTCGTAATGTCGGTGTAATCCACCTGAATCGGTTTCGCCATAAGGCCCACAATCTTAGAAAACAAAAGGCGAAGAGGAAAGAGGGAACCTTGCATGAAGAATCGAAATATAGTATTTCCATCTTATGAACACGAAAACCACCTGCCCCAAATGTGCATTCACCTTTACTCTTAGCGAAGAAGAAACACATCTCTTTTTTTCCAACTTCGCCTGTCTAAAGTGTGGTCATCGGTTCCCGCTTCCGATCGATAAAAACGCCTACCGGAAGTTGTGTCATAATAATTACCGGGACCCCAGGCCGCCAAAAGAGAAGAATTAATTCTCTGGCGAATTAAATTCCACCCAGGACGAGACAATCCGATCTGGAGGAAGCGGGGCCCCCTTGTCAGTCGGACGAACAAGAGCTCGATATTCACTCTCTTCAGAGGCATCGTATACAAATCGAGCCCGAACAGGAGCTCCTGGTCCCGTGGGAATTCCCACGAATAACTCAATACTCTCGCCGGGATTCACCACAACCCACTCCACAGTCGCCACATCTGTATGCAAGGAGGCGCTTCGACCATCTTCAAACTCGAACCACCCAAAAACCCCGCAAACCATCTGACCAGAGCTCAATTCACGAGCCACCAGAACAGGAATGGACTGATGATTGACCAACCGAACGTACACCTCGCCATGAACGGGAGGAGAAACTTCTAAAGCTACCCGAGAGGAGTCATCTACCAGAACGGTTTGAGAATCCCCAGAAGAAGGAGTCTGTGGTCTCTCAACGAGAGAGGGCGATACCCCCATCTTTCCCAGAAGCCGACGAGCCCGGGAAGCAAGAATCCGTCTTTTTGACTTCGTAGCACGTTGAAGGGCCGAAACAGCCTCTTCCCCCGATGCGATCAAAAAAGCCTCCGCATCTCTTCGCACATCTGGATCGGAATCTCCGAGTTGACGAACAAGATCCTCGACGGTAGGGGGAGCACTCTCTTCCGCTTGAGGGCCAAGCGCGAGATACGTGGCCCCGCCAAAAATGGCCAGGCACGATAGAATAATCAGCAGCAGGTTTACCTTGTACATGCGACCCTAGTACTCCTTCTCTTACTAATTTAGACGAGCAGGGAGGCAAAAAGTTCACCCAGAAGAAAAAATATTTTCCAGCTCAATCGAGCCAGTCCTTGTCCTTAATCTTTTTCGGCAAAAATTCATCCGAAGCAAAAGAAATATCTTTCTTAGAAAGGGCCTCTAGCTCCAGTTTTACGCCCGCTCGGAGCATATTCCGGATCTCCTTCTTCCAGGCGGCTTTCTGGAACCAATCGTAGGAGAGAAGTTGCTTCGCCCGATTAATATCTTCCGGCGTCAGTTGGATCGTGACATTCGAAGGAAGTTTGAACCGGTCTTTGTCGAAGCTCGAAAGACCAACAAAACGAGCGCTCGGAACCGCCATTCGCTGAGACTCATACGCTAGATTGATCGACCCCTGCTTGATCACAGAGTAGATGTAATACCCCCACGGGTCATTATCGACAAAGACATAGAGCGGAAGCTTTAACTCATTGACCATCCGATAGAGAAGCCGACGAACCCCACGAGGAGGCTGCCCCTGTCCATGCAAGAGGATACAATGATGCTTCTGCCAGAACTTATCTTCATTCAAGCGACGCCACATGGCATCTTTCTCTACGAGGAGAATAAATTTCGCATTTACCTTTTTAAACTGAACGACATTCGGCTCTACAATCGAGGGAATCGACCACCCTCCCGACCCCATTCTTCTGAGGTCGATCGTATCGCCACTATCGACAATCGTCATATCCCCGACCATCGCCCCTTTATTGGAAGCGAATAGATGTAGTTCTTCCCGAAGAGAGTCGACCGAAACCTCAAGGTCTTCGATGATGGGATCACTCTCATCCTGTTCTTCAAATGTATTCTCTCTCGTTCCCTCTACCGTATGCTTCATCATGTAGTAAAGATCACGAATCGAGGTTGTCTTTCCAGACCGAAGGAGTTCTCCCTTTACGGTAGAGGCGACCAACATCGTCTGCATAAACTTTCTTGCCATGGAGGTATTGAAGAACATCCGGGAATGCTTTTGGTCCCCCATCCGAATCATCTTTTTCTTCGGATCGAAATGAACATTTGACAGCGAACGGGTAGGAATTTGAATTATGGGATTCTCTTTCTTCTGAACCTGCTTCACGACGGATTCAGCAAGCTTCACGAGTTTTGCCCGTGTCTCATTATCCATATTTTTCGTATTTTTTTTTGTCGCGCGAGCCATCCTTACTCTCCTCTACTCTTCCTCTTCCTGGGGGGCATTTTCTGGAACAACGAGAGAGGTAGTTCCCTTCAGGAAGTCATCCGGACTCACCTCTTTTCGGGCTTTCTGCTCCTCGATCTTCGTTACCCGAATCGCCATGTCCTGCAACTGCTTCATCAGACGCTTCTGGTTGGCCCCAGAAAGTTCATTACACGCTTCGGCCACCTCTTCGATATACCGCTCAAAGATCGACCTTCGCTGCAACTGCTTGGTTTGTCTCTGACGCCTCCGAAGGAAGGTAGCAACACGCCGCCCCGCTTCTTGGATCGCCAGTTTCATCTCTTTAATAATGACATCGTAATGCGCAATCGCTTCTTTCGATTCACTCGTAAAGGGTACCCAGACAGAAGCAAGATGAACGGCAATCGCAATGGGACCCGAAGGGAAAGAGCCACGTGATTGAGAAATCCCATAATTCCTCCAGGCCGTTCCTACAATGGAGTCGCTCACCGCGCAGGCCCCTTGTTGATACAGGAGGGGAACACGATTAGCAAAACGAAGAAGCCGAATTGAATCTTCGGCACCGTGCCCTTTCACCCCATACGCAATTCCGACCTCAACTTGAAAAGGGTTCCCGCGATAGACAGCCGGAGGTCGCATCACCGCAGAATAGAATTCCGCCTGCACCTGCTTATGCATCCCCTTCAGAAGATTCATCTCTCCAATAGGAGAAAGAACATCGGTAGGCGGATTCATAATTTTCACTTTCGCGATCGCCTTGTGAAGTTTCTCTACCTCCCGAACCGCCGCACGAGAAGGTCTCATATTGGTTCGAAGCCCGGCCATGTCACAAATTTTCTGCGCCACGCCAGAAGAAACCCGAGAGAAGTCAGACTGAAGGAACCCACCCAAAGTGCGTGACTTCGTCTCGTGGAGCATTTTCATCATCACACCCAGTTCTACTCCATGTGGATGCGGTTTTATCTCTTTCGGTTCCCGGGGCAGTTCTTCGACCGCACGAGGGAACTCGGCTCCTTTTCCGTCAGGAGATTTGTAGCTCATTTTGAGATGAGGATTGGCGATCGCGACCTGCTCAAGGTATTCGTCGACCGAAAGCCTTCCCTTTTGATATCGACCCACAATCTCCAAACGAACTCGTGTCCCATGAGGACGATCCCACTC
>CAYRLD010000021.1:0-13606 GCA_964424925.1 uncultured Planctomycetales bacterium | reverse complement strand
ATCTTTCGATATTGATAAGACGGTCAATTTTACCCCTTTGGAAGAAGGCTCCGCGGATGATTTTGATATCGATAAGACCGTAAACTTTGCTCCGCTAGAGGAGGATGCGCCCGTAGAGGACGTAGACCTCGAGGCGATGCCTGTTTCTGAGGGAAGTCTGGATTCTGCAGATATGCCCTCTGGAGAGGATGTGCCTGTTGAGGACGTAGACCTCGATGCGACTGCTGTTTCAGAAGGGGACCTTGATACGACAGAAGAATCCCCTGCCGAAGAGGGTGTTGATGAGGAAGGGGATCTTGATGCCGAAGTGGAAGCCTCTTCCATCGAACTTCCTCCCGATGAGGATGAAGGGGAATCGAAAACTCTTCCGCGCGGAACGCGTCGTCGAAATCTGCCCCCTGCGAACGTAAAAAGACGAAGTGCGGCTGCGAATTACCAAAAGACATCGAAACCGGGGAAGTCTTTTCTTGTCAAAAAGATCCTCTTCTTTTTTATTCCCCTTTCATTGATCGCCATGCTTGTGGCTGGGTTCTTTTCCTGGTCAGAAGGAGCGGATGCTCCTTGGATTGGGCTTCTGAAGAAGATGGGAGTCATGGATGCGACAACGCCAGAAGGGGGGGAGTCTGGTGGGGCGGAAGCTCGCCTCCGGCCTGAAGTTGCCGATTTCCAGACATTGCAGCAGCGCATCGCTTTTATTGGGAAGAAGGTGGAAACCATCGAGCGGGACCTCCGCGTGACAGACACCTGGACGCAGGAAAATGCGATGAAAGCTCGAGGGGAACTCGACACGGCTCTCAATCTCCTAACGAGTTCTACGTCGATGGTCGAGAGGCTTCAGTCTTGGTTTGAAACCTATTCCGAGGATTACGAAGAGTTGCAGAAGGCTCATGAGGGGGGCGACAAAACTCGAGTTGATGAGTTGAATGCGAAACTCGAGAGAGACAAATACAATGATGTCGATTTTGATAAACTCGGAAAGGGGCATGTGGTCGCCTCTGTAAATCGATTGAAAGCGCTCCAACGTCGTGCCGACAGTTTGGACAATCGTATTCCCTCCATGGAAGAAATTGGGGACGGGAAACTTCCCGAAGGCCGGAAGAAAGGGGGGGGCGGTTCCCATGGTGGAGGAACCTCTGTTTCTTTCAATCCCTCGATTGTAACCCCCTACTTCGATATCTCAGTTGGGGCATGGAAACGCGTTGAGATTGTGACGGAAGACCTGGCTCTTTTTGGTGAGCCTACAGAGTATCTAGAAGACACGATTCTCACTGTGAAGGATTTACGGGTGGATTCTGTCGTCCTCAAAACGATCCGGTTTGTAAATGAACTAGAGTCGAACCCGATTGAAGAGAAACGGGACGTGGTCACGTCGACAAAGGAAAAAGAGTCGATTACGGTCGATGGCTCGGAACTCTCCTGTCGGGTTCTGCGTTCGAATACAGAGACCCGGTGGGTTCTCTCCTCAGGGAAGATGGCGAATCAACTTCCGATCAAAGTGGAAAAAGAAGATCACCTCGTTACCGCGGTTGAAATGGGGGAGGAATCGATCTCGGTCGGGGAAGAGAGCCTCTCTTGTATTTGGGTGAAATATGAGGGGGAGAGTAAGGGGCAGAAAGTAACCCGGACGGTCTGGTACTCCACAAAGGTTCCTCTCTGGGTGGTAAAGAGAGAGACCGAGATCAAAAACTCATCACGGGTAACCGAAACTCTTCTCGCGTACGGAAAATCATCGAGACCCGATTTTCCTGTTCCGGAGAAAGAGGAAGAGGGCCCCGACATGGTAGAAGAGCCCTCCGAAGAGACTCCCTCGGAGGAGACACCTGAGGAGGAAACCCCGACAGAGGAGAATCCAGAGACCCCTTCCGAAGAGACTCCCGTAGAAGAAAAACCGATGGAAGAAACTCCTACGGAAGAAAAGCCGGAAACTCCGGAAGAAGAGAAACCGGTAGAGGAGAAGCCAGAAGAAACTCCCCAACCTCCTAAGAAGAGTTCAGAAGATCATATGCGGGAGGCGAAGGTTCTCTTGAAAGAGGCGTCCCTCCTCTTTGTTCAGGTATCCAAGGCGATCCAGAAAGGGTTGCCCCAAGAGAAAGAGAAGCTTAAAACGGTACAGGAGAAGGCGGATCAGGCCGAAAAACTATTTGGAGACGCGATAGAGGGGTATCGCAATGCGCAGGAGGTCTCTCCCGATCCTGATCGGCAGGAGGTTTTCATCCGCCGTCTCCAGAAGTTGTTGACGCTTCTGGCGAAAAACCAGGAGATCATCCGGAAAAAGATGGAAGAGTGAGGTTTGTGGTATGAGAGGGGGATTTGTACTTCTCGGTCTGAGTGTTCTGCTCGGTTGTTCGAGTGGCCCTCCGGATCGGGGTTTCAATTCTGTTCCCGAACGGATTGTCGATAATCGCAGTGCGCCTACACCCGAAACGGTTCCGGTCGAGACCAAAAAAGAGCCTGTAGGCTCTCTTCCCAAGGTGGATGTCATTCGCACGAATTTCCCCAAGGTCGGGGGATCCATAAAAGGTTCAAGCAATCCCGAACCGGAGACCGAGTGGGGGCGGCCCACAACCGGGGACCAACTTCTCTTTTTACAGAGAGAACGTTTTGCGAAGCAACCCGAAAGTGATATGGAGAAGATGCGTCTCGCCCTTCTCTATCTGTCAGCAGGCAACTTCCCAGAGGCCGAGCGGTATGTAACGCTGGTGCGGGAGGAAAGTGACTTTCTTCCGTATCTCAAGGCATACCTTTACCGTAAGCTGGGTGAAACCAAGATGGCGGATAAACTTCATGCGGAACTTGATGCCGATTGGAGTAAGTCAGATGGGTTCCGCATTGAGCGTGCGGTTTTGGTGAAGTCGGTGCAAGGGTATCAACGGTATGATCTGCATACGGAAGGAAAGGTTTCTCCCGGATCAACCGTGATTATCTACATGCAGCCAGAGAACTTTTCTCTTCGGACAGATGGAGAACAGTCGATTCTCCATCTCGGATATGACTGGAAGCTTGTCGATGATCGAAACAAAGATATCCCTGTTCCGTGGTGGGAGAATGCGAACCCGAATGACCGCATGGATTTCATCAAGTATCGGGGTGCGGTACGCGAGTTTTTTCAATACTTTCGGTTGAAACTTCCTGGAAACTTGGCGACGGGAAATTATCGAATCAAGGTGACCGTGACGGATAAGAATGCCTCCCGGGAAGACCGAATCTACATTCCTATTTATGTGGTTCCCACCCAATAGGAGACGGGGATGAAGCGGCTATTATTTGTTTTGAGTTCTGCGCTTCTTCTCTCGGCCTGTGCCCCCCGTGAACTGATAAAGGATGAAATTGCTCTGGACCGGTACAAGGAAGCGAACGCCGCATTTGTCAAAGAGCAATACCAGGAATGCATCCCTCATTATGAATATGTGATTCAGTGGCGAGATCGGATTTTCGATGCGTATGTGAAGTTGGGGATCTGTTATGAGCAGGTCGGTCGGGGGGAAGAGTCGGTCACTATTCTAAAAACTCTCCTCCGAGTTGATCCTACCAACATAGAGGGTATGCGTACTCTTGCGCACGTCTATGAAAGATCGAATGATCAACAGTCCGCTATCGACCTTCAACAAAAGTTGCTCGATCGCAATCCTGGGGATAAACAAGCCTGGAATGATCTTCAACGGCTTCGGGGCGAATCTGGGGAATAGCGATGGCCGGGCAGACTTGTTATCAACATCCGGAAATATCAGCCAGTTCCATCTGTAAACATTGCGAGCGCCCTACGTGCTCTTCTTGTACATTGGTTGCCCCGACAGGAAAGTTTTGTTCTCCGGAATGTAATCTACTCCATCGGGAAGGGATCTCCCGTCCAGATGCAGAGGAAGGATCGACGGGGCAGATGGCAAAGGTTGCGGTTCTGGTTCTTCTTTTTTTGATTTTTGGTGTGATGGCAATTCATTTATTGAAAACGAGGATCCCCGTACTACAGAAGTGGGATTTGATTGAAAAAGTGAAAGGGTCGGCAGCGGAATGAATCGATTTGTGATGATCCTTTCCTGCATTTTTCTTCTTCTCGGTTGCGGTTCTTCTCCCCGTAGGGAGGGGGCACTGCGACCGGAACTTCTGGTTTCGGGTGGCGAACACTTTCTCAAAGGAAACTACGGAATTGCCGCGGTTCAGTATGAAAATTTTCTGACCTTGAACCCATTATCCACCCGTCGATCCTGGATTTACATGCAGGTTGGGCTCTGCCGCAATGGGGAGGGGGCGTATCGCATGGCGATTGAAGCTTTTGGGCAGGCTCTTGCGGCTGGCGCCACAGGAGCCCTTCGGTTGGAAATCCTTTATCGTCGTGCCATTTCCTACAATTTCAACGATATGCCCGATATTGCACTTCTCGATCTGGAACAAGTTCTTGTCGAACCGGCTTCTCTGCGGGAAGAGGTGCTAAAAAGTGCTGAATTTGAACGGATGTTGGGCGTCACGCTTATTCGAGCTGGGGAGTGGAAACGGGGACGACGTATATTGGAGAACCTCATTCGTGCCTTTCCTCGTAGTCCTGAGGCGATTAAAGCGTATCGTCTTCTGACGTTTCAGAAGTTTAGTATTCAAGTGGCCCGCTGTCCGAATCAGCAGAGTGCTCAGAAAAAAATCACCCTTTTGCGCGCCAAAGGGGTTTCAGGGCGTGCAGAACCTCTTCCGGATCACTCCGGGATCTCGGTCCTAGTCGGAGAATTTTCCCGATACGATGAAGTAGTTCGAGAACGGGAAAATCTGAAATTGCGGGGAATTGAAGGGTTTATTCTGCCGTAACACCGATTTCTCGATGCAAAAAGAGGACTAACCTCTCCCGCCGGAATTTTGTATACTTCCCGCCCATGGCTACGCCACTGATGGATCAATATAACCGGATCAAGGCAGAGCATCCGAATGATATTCTGCTCTTCCGGTTGGGTGATTTTTATGAGATGTTCCACGACGATGCAAAAGTCGCGTCGAAGGTTCTGGGAATCGTCCTAACCAGCCGTGCAAAAGGGGCGAACAAAGTTCCGATGGCCGGGATGCCTCACCACTCCTCCATGAGTTATATCAATCGTCTTCTTCAAGCGGGACATCGTGTAGCGGTTTGTGAGCAGACACAGGCGGCGGAAGAAGCGGAAGGGCTTGTGGAGAGGGGGGTTGTTCGGGTGATTACCCCGGGGACCCTTCTGGAAGAATCAATTCTCGAAGAGAAAAAGAATAATTATTTGGCGGCCGCGGTCGCAGAAGGCGGGCTCGCATGGGTCGACCTCTCGACCGGGACCTTCCAGTTGTCGACCGTTTCTCCTGATCGGCTTCGGGATGAGATTATGCGACTCTCTCCGAGTGAACTTCTGATCCCCGCTGCATTGGAAGAGAGTGATTTTGTTCGGAACTTAGATGGCTTTGGACAGATGATTATCACTCCCTTTGCGGACTGGCGCTTCGATTCGGAAAATGCCTTCCGGATCCTGACCGAACATTTTGAAGTAAAAAATCTAGAAGGCTTTGGTTGTCCTGAAGCGGATGACGGAGTTCGTGCTGCGGGCGCTGCACTTGCGTACCTATCGGATACGCAACGGGGCCCTCTGCGGCACATTTCGAAAATGGAGCGTCATCGTGGAGAGGATCGCCTTTTTCTCGATGAACAGACGCAACGTGCGCTCGAGTTGACCGAAACGGTTCGGGGGGGGGATCGCAAGGGTACTCTCCTCTGGGCACTCGATCGGACAGAGTCTTCCATGGGCGCCCGCCTTCTTCGAGAGTGGGTGACCTTACCTCTGCGTTCTGTCGAAGGGATTCGGGAGCGGCATGCAGCGGTTGGGGAATTGATCGGGTCTTGGGAAAAGGTCCAGAAACAGATCCGGCCTATTTGTGACTTGGAACGGGTTTGCGCCAAGGTAGGGGCGGGGCGAGCGAACGCACGAGATCTTGTCGCTCTACGGGAAACGTTGCTCCAATTGCCCCAACTTCGTGCACTCCAATTTATATCCCCTCTCCTTCAAAATTTACCGATCGGGGAACATGCAGACCTCCTGCACTATCTTGAGAAGTCTCTTGCGGAAGAACCTCCGGCACCGTTGACCGAGGGAGGTTTAATTCGTGAAGGATTTGATGAGGAACTGGATCAGATTCGTTCTCTGGCTACGGATGGGAAGGGGTGGATTGCTCGCTTTGAAGCGGATGAGATTGAACGGACAGGGATTCCTTCTCTTCGTGTCGGCTATACCCAGGTGTTCGGGTATTACATTGAAGTCACCCATACACACAAGGCGAAGATCCCGGAAAACTATATTCGCAAGCAGACGTTGAAAAATGCAGAGCGGTATATTACTCCGGAATTAAAAGAGGTCGAATCGAAGGTTCTGAATGCACAGGAGAGGTCGAAGAAGCTGGAATATAATCTTTTTCAGAAAGTTCGGGATCGTGTTGCCGAGGATCTGACCTCTTTGCAAGAGACCGGAAATGGAGTCGCCCAACTTGATGTGATCTCTTCTCTTGCCCGGGTTGCCGAAGAGAATAACTATCTTCTTCCTCAAATGGATGACTCCCGTTCGGTCGACATTCGGGATGGTCGACACCCTGTTCTGGAAAGAACGCTCCAGGAAAAATTTGTCCCCAATGATGTTGTCTTGGATGAGGATGATGTGATTCTCATTACAGGACCGAATATGGCAGGGAAGTCGACGTATATTCGGCAGTCTGCCCTGCTTGTTCTTATGGCGCATATTGGATCGTTTGTTCCTGCCGGTCATGCACGGATTGGGGTCGTAGATCGAATTTTCACCCGTTCGGGAGCTTCTGATGAAATCGCGCGGGGACAGTCTACATTTATGGTGGAGATGAATGAGACCGCAAACATCCTGAACCATGCGACCGATCGTTCTCTCATTATCCTGGATGAAATTGGTCGGGGGACCTCTACCTTTGACGGGGTCTCGATCGCGTGGGCGGTGACCGAATATATCCACGATCATTTGAAGGCTCGGACTCTCTTTGCGACTCATTACCATGAACTGACGGAACTGGGGCAGGTTCTTCCGAGTGTGAAGAATTTCCATGTCGTGGTTCGAGAGTGGGGGGATGGGATTGTCTTCCTACATAAGATCATAGAGGGGTTAACCGATAAGAGTTATGGGATTCATGTTGCTCGTCTGGCCGGGATTCCCCGGGAAGTGGTCTCTCGGGCTAAGGTGATTCTTTCCGGGTTAGAGGCGCTCACGCTCGATGAATCCGATCGGCCTCGGTTTGCGGTCAAGCAGCCAAAGCCGGGTGATGTCCAGCAGTTGGCCCTTTTCGCGCCCGCTCCTGCCCCCCCGCCAACCCCCATTCGTCCGAAGCTCATTGATGATTTAGCCGAGATCGATGTTAATGGACTTACGCCGATTGAGGCGTTACAGAAGTTGGCGGAGTTGCGAGATCGAGCTCGAAAACTCGACTAACGATTCCATCAACGAATGCGCTTCCAGAGTTTCTTTTCCCCATCTCCTTTGAAGAGGAGACTATCTCCGGAGATGAGGTAATCCCAGGTCTCTTCCCCATCGGTTCCCCAATTTAGGAAGATCTGCTTATTCCGGGTCGACCATTTTCCCTGGTAGCGGAATCCGCCGGAACTCTTTCCGCTGGTCGATCCGCTGAAGTTTCCATCGGAGTCTTGATGGCTCATGGAGGCGGCCAGTTTCCCTCCTTCCAGGCAGGTACCATCCGGATTGAGAATCATCGTACGGACGGTAATGGCAGAAAACTCTCCGGACATGTAGACTTTTTCGTGCTTCCAGATGCCGGACAGTCGTGGGTCTGAGGCAGGTTTTTTAAAGCCTAGTGTGGAGAAGATCTCACGGATTGTTATTTCCCTTTGGGAGAAGATATTTGAGGGACTCACCGCAAGAAGTCCAACCCCAAATCCGTTTAAGAGGGTGACCCATATTTTTCCCCGATACTCGGTTCCATTTTGATGCGTTCCCTTCCAAAGGAGCGTTCCGACATCCCGCCCCCGAATGGTTTGGACTTTCATTTCGTTTCTCTTTTTTAAGAAGGGGATCAGGTCTGAAACCAGGCGGGATACGTAGCGAACAATTCCGGGGTCATCGGGACGGGCGATTCCTTCTGCACTTTCTCCTAGGACCAAGAAGAGTTCCCCCGCCTGTCCGGCGATTTTGGTAAGGTCCGGGGGGATCAAGGACAGGGCAACTTCCCCCTCTTGCAGTCTCCACTCTTCTGGATAGAGGAAGTAGACACCACAAGAATGACGATACACCTTGTTCAAAGAAAGAGACTTTGTGGTCTCCTTTTCCGCTCTTTCTTGATCTCGACGGATTCGGTCAGCGGTCTTGGTATCGATTCTTTCTTCCGAGGAGGGTTTTTGGACGTCTGTATCAACGGGGGGCGGTTCTTTTTTCGCGTCGCATCCCCATAGGAGTAGGGGGAGGAGAAAGAGGGGTATGGTTTTTCGTTTCATCACCCTTTACCGAAGCCCTAGTTTTTTAAGAACCTTGTCGGGAAGGTTGGGTTTGGCTCCTCCTTGCCCGGAAAAACGGTAGTCGATCTCGTTTGTATATTTTTTCACTTCTTCGACACCCGTTGTTCGGTAGAAAACTTTTACCGACCTTCGGTCTATGACACGGACGAGATACTTTTCCTTTGCGTGAATGTAAAACCGAACGGTTCCCCGTAACGTTCCCCACCGGACAAGGGTCGGTTTTTGAAGGACCCCCCGAGCGATTCCTTTTTCCAATTGGGCTTCGATCTCTTTCTGCATCTTCTCTTTTTGGAAAGAGAAGAGAAGGACTCGGCAGGAAATCCCTTCTACGGTTCGGAGACTTTCTTCTCTTCCCTTTTTCAAAAGGGGGAGGATGTTTTCAATTTGGCGATGGGGAATTTCCGCGTCCTCCAGCGCCAACATTATGGAACTGATTTCTGGGTCGAGACCTTCTATTTTTTCGCCGACTCGGCTATCGGGCGGACTCCAGAGGCCTTCAGGACCTTTGACGAGTTGAACTGTCCTGTTGGAAGCGCTCTGAAACTGACGAATGCGCGCGGTGAGAATGTGAGGAGGGGAGAAGACGCCCGTTCGCCGGAATCTTCCTTGGACGGTATAGAAATAGGATCCCTTTGCTGTCTTGTCGATCGATTGCTGGATGGTTTCTAGTTCCGGGTCTTGCCCAAGAAGTAGGGAAAATAGGAAGAGAAGTTCCATACGGGAATTCTACCGCATTAAAAAAGGGAAGAGTGTTCTTTTTTTAAAGAGGTGTAGATAGACGGGAATCCTCCGAGAAAGGGAACGGAAGCGAGCGATTTACGCTTCCTGCTTTTCGGCAGGGTAGACGCTGATGCGCTTTCCGGATTCGAACTTCACTTTTCCATGGATGAGGGAGAAGATGGTGAAATCGCGTCCCACGTCCACGTTGAAGCCCGGTCGGAAGCGCGCTCCGCGCTGGCGCAGAATAATCGACCCTGGTTTGGCCGTCTGTCCAGCATAGAGCTTGACCCCCAGCATTTTCGGCTGGCTGTCACGTCCGTTTCGGCTAGAGCCTTGTCCTTTTTTATGAGCCATTGATTCTCCGAGGCGCGTAACTATAATGAGCCGGACGCTTTGAGTCAAGTTCATTTAAAGGGATACCTGGGGATGATGATCCAATCGCGACTGATTTTGACCCTTTTTGCCACTATTTCCACTTTTCTTCTGTTAGAGACCTCTGTTTGGGCTCAAGGCCCCGGCGGTGGAGGAGGCATGGGAGGTGGAGGTGGTCGCCGCCGAAACCGCGAGGCGAAGTGGGAGGAAGAGCTCCAGCGCGCGAAAAATGTCGCCCAAAAAGACGAACGATTTATTCTCGTATATCTCTGCGATCCGGAAGAAGAGGATCCGCCGAGAGTCTTCGATACGGAGGAGTTGCGGAAGGCTTCCCAGGATGGCTGGGTTTTTGTCCGAGAGTTCCTGGAGGGGGATAATCCTACTCGGGAGGAGTATGACGTAAATCGTGCGCCAACGCTTCTGGGCTTGGATCAGTACGGGAATGAATTTGGTCGGACGACCCGGGTTAGTTTAGGCGATATTCGTGGCTTGATGAAGAAGGTCGAGTCTCAAGTGGCAATATTCATTAAGAAACTTCAGAGCGAATATAGCAAAGGACGGGTTGCCCTTCGGCAGAAGAAAGATTCAAAAGTCCTCGACTCTTTCTCCAAGATTGTCCGCATGGGAAAAGTAGGGTATTCCGAGATCGAAAAGGCGGAGGGTTGGATTGTTGATTATGTGGGAAAAGAGTTAGGCCGGATTCGGCAACTCCCTACGCTTTCGGAGCAACTCAAGGCGGGGAAATCTCTCACTGGAAAATGCCAAGGCTCTTCTGTGGAGGGGCAGATTTTGATTGTCCTTTCCGAATTGGAAGCGGATGGAGGAAAAGTCCGGGATGCGTTGCGGCGTCTTGCCGATGGAAGTAAGAAATTGAAAGGCAAGCCGAGGCAGGAGGTTCGTGCCGCTCGGGAGAAGCAGATCGCCTTTGGGTTGCAGAAGATTGAAGCTCTTGTTGCTCTCTGTGATGTCGGAGAAAAGGAACAGGCCCGAGAGGGTCTGAAAATGATTCGGGACGACTATAAAGGAACCGATACGTCGACTCGTGCATCAGAGGCGCTCAAAGCGATCCGATAAATTAGGGGAGGAGAAGAGGGATTCCTGCGATCGGTTCGCGCACGGCGATTTCGTAATGGGCGGTTTCCCGGATCTCGGCCACCGTTTTCCATGGGGCGCCAAACACCGGGCGTACTTTTAGGTTGAGCGCGATCTTTGCAATCTCTGTGTTGTAGCAGAAGATCTTTTCCCCTCTCGTTCCGTGGTAGGTGACGCCTGCCAAATGGGAAGGGTCACAGGTGATCTTTCCCGCAATCTCTCGGTTATGGCTGGTCCCTCCAAATTGCCAGCCCGTGGGGGAGGGGAGGGAAAGAGATCTGTTTTTTATAACGGAGAAGAGGGTGTTGAATCGCCATCTCTTTTCTCCGTGGGTGGCAAAGAGGGATGCGATGGCCGGTTTATGGCCACCGAGTGCTTCGAAAGCGCCTCCCTCGAAATTGGCATGAGCCCAGGCCCATCCGCGGCCATATCCTTTCCCCCAGAGGTGCGTTTGTGAGCCGCGAACGTTTTCGAGTTGAATCTCTTCCCCCGCCACGCTTAATGTTCCGCTGATCCGAGCATCCAGGTGGGGAGAGATTGTTTTCGTACCGATGAAAGGCCGGAGGGGGGCGGGTACAAGTCGGAAATCAGACCCCTCCGAAGTGATCCGAATATCCCAATTCGCCTCTCCTGCCTTCCCTTTTAGCTGCATCGATTCCGGAGGCGAAATTTCCTCTTTCCACGCCCGGGGAGGGTGGTTGGGCCGGAATTCAACAAACCAGAGGGCCCCTTCGGGAGGGCCGTCGTGAGGCGCCCGGAGGGTGGTTCTGATCCAGTACCCACGGTCCCGAACGTTAAAGGTCGTATACCAGACCTCATAATGGCCCTTTCTTGTTCCATCCCATCTTCTACGGTTGGCTTCTGAAGTCATTTTTTGCGGTCTCCGGCCTCCCAAGGGCGATCTTCCAGGGCTTTTGGCTTGCGAATATACCGGTGGGGTTATATCCGATAGAGAGGGAGGGAATCAAGATTCCTCCTTTTGGGGAAAGATCTTTTTGCGATAGGCGGAATTATTTTGACCAAAAATCCCGTCTGCTATAATGTCGCCTCTCCTGTCGGCGGTTTTGGGTGGAATGATTAGGGAGAATCTCGGGTGAAATTACTGCTTCTTCTTTTCTTCGCTTTCCCGGTTCAGGAAGAAAAACGGATCGAGGCGGAACGCTTGATCCATCTTTCGGAGCAGGAAACAAAGAAGAGTGAACGGGATCGCTATTTGGCGGAAGCCTGGGCGCTCCGTTCAGAGGCATTTATGGAGGCCGGGAATGCAAGAGCCTCTAAGGAGGCTTGGGTTCGGGCACAGGCTTATGGCTGGAGTGGGCCGGATCCGAGTGGGGGAGATTCCTTTGGGGGGCAGGACGAACTTCCTGAGCCTTTGGAATTTCCTTCCGGGATAAAGAAACCGTTTACCCCTCAACCAAAAACCGACTGGGAAAAATTTACCCTGCAACCGTTTCGGTCGGCCCGAAACTCAGCGGGGCACGGTTTGATTCATCTCCCTTCGTTGGAAGAAGCGATCACCTATCCTGCCGGCACATGGCATGCAGAAGCGAATATGGGAATTACGCCCGTCTCTCTTTCTGTTGGGAACTCTCGTTGGGAAGTGACTCGACTGGAGGCGATGTTTGGTGCTGATTATGCCCCCTTCGATTTCCTTCAGGTGGGGATGAAGGTGATTACGGCCGAACTCCGGCAGCGTGGGGATCAACCTCTGGTTCTTTTCGAGAATGGGTATCAGATTATTCCAACAGGGACTCGTTCCCCTTCTGTTGCTGCGATTGTCTTGCGCGGGAAAATGGCGTGGGATGAGATTTTTATGGGGTTCAGTGTTGGGGTGTTGGGAGAAATCAAGATTCCGGTGGAGGATCAGCAGAGTTATCTATCCAGTGGTACGATCGACTTTTCCGTGGCCGGGCTTCTCACTAAACATATTACAGAGGACCTGGCTCTTCATGCGAATCTTGGATTTGTGATGCCCTTTGGCGATGCGGGTCTTTTTCTTGATAATGGTGATTTCTCGTTTCTTCCCGAAACGAATGAGCTCTCTTCGGTGATCAGTTTTACCGCGGGAGGCGCCTACCGGATCCTTCCTCGTTTTACTGCGGGGGCTCAAATTGAATACAACAGTTCCCCTTTTCAGAATGTCTCCGTTTTTGATGAGGCTTCGACCATGTTTGTGGTCTTTGGGCGAGGGGAAATGGACCACTACGCTTTCTTCTCTTTCGCGCTGGGTACCGGATTTGGGGATGTGGGGGCCGATTTCTACCTCAGTCTCTCTTTCGATTTTACCCTTTAAGCCCCTTTTAAGGGGTATTTGAGCGTTGACCCCGCATCTGGAGTGTCCTATACTGACACGTAGAGAGATGGGGCATATCGGTGTTCAATTCCTGGTACACCTGATTCCATGCCGATTTTAAAGTTGTATTGTGCAGGAAGGGGATTTGGTTATGGCGACCGCCACCCAATCAAGGCGAAGTGCAGAGAGTCTTGCCAAAAAGCAGCGGGAAATATCGGTCTCAGAATTCTTTGCAAAAAACCGGCATCTTCTTGGGTTTGATAACCCCCGAAAAGCGCTTCTGACGACGGTCAAAGAAGCGGTCGACAATTCGATTGATGCGTGTGAAGAGGCGAAAATTCTTCCCGACATTTCGGTAGAGATCGAATCGGTTCCGGAGAAAGAAGATCGGCTCATCGTTACGATTACCGATAATGGACCGGGGATCGTTCGGAGTCAGGTTCCGAAAATTTTCGGAAAACTTCTCTACGGATCGAAATTCCATCGGCTTCGTATGAGTCGGGGTCAGCAAGGGATCGGGATTTCTGCAGCGGGAATGTATTCGTTACTTACCACGGGAAAGCCGATCCATATTATTTCCCGGATAAATGAGAAGAAGAAGGCGCACGACTTCGAACTGCAAATCGACACGACTCGGAATGAACCGATTGTGG
>CAYRLD010000020.1:9592-13648 GCA_964424925.1 uncultured Planctomycetales bacterium | reverse complement strand
AAGACCATCCGTAGAGGACCCGTCCCCTAGGGTCCTCCACGGCGTGGTGCTGTTCTTTACTAAGCGCTGAGTAGACGGGTTCTAAAGGGAGCGGCGAGTACCGAAGTACCCTGCGAGCAACAGGAGGAACCCGATAAGAAGTGTGGATTCCGGAAGCCGACCCATAGTTCCATTTACTGCAGAACCACCGCAAAGAGTATCGTTGATGGCGCTATCGCCATTCGCTCCTTCGACATTATTCTCATACGTTCCCGGACCCGGATTGACGCCGCCCCCGTTCTCATTGTAGTTGGGCGATTCGTACACCTGGCCGATCAGGAAACCCGCATCCTGCCAGAGAGCAAGAAAGCGTCCCCCGAAGCCGGCGCATACGGTCGGTTGAATCAATCCACTGGTGACCGGGCCACTAATCGCAATTTCACTTTCAATCGTGACCCCGTTCTTGTCCAAGAGACTTCCCCGACACTCCGGAGAGAGATTCGGATCGAGGTAGAACTCGTACCCGAGGAAATATTCTTGCGATTCGGAAGAGAAAGAGATCGAGCTGATGATCTCCATAATTTCGGACCCATCCGCTTTTTGGAGCATCAACATGCTTCCATCGAGCGTTCCTTCTGCACTAACGAATTGACCTTGCACCTCACACTCGAGTCCGCTTGCCGTTCCGAGCGCAAGTTTCCAGATCGCCCAGCTAACGAGGAAGCGAGGATTGGATGGATCCGGATCCGCAGCAACGTCTGGGAAAGCCTGTCCTAAAGCGGAAGGCTTTGCAATCTGAACCTTTGTCGTAGCTACCCCAGTACTGTTCTCGACAATGTATCCGAGGAAGGTGTCATTGTCTGTATCTTGGGCAACAACGAGATAGTTGTCGGAACCGGAGTTGTACGCAACTCGGGCAGGCTTGTTATTAATGGCGGTTGCAAGGCTCAGCTCCGAACCATCCAGCTTTCCGTCGGTATTGATGAACTGGCCTTTCAAGGCATTGGAAGAGGTGGTCGAAATCGTCAGCTCTTCTCTCCAGACCACAAACCAACGGGAGTCTCCCCAGACAACATGAGGCTCTAGTTTCGAACTCGGCCCCGTTCCGAGGTTCTGAGCAGACCCGATCAGGTTTCCAGACGGATCGAGTCGTTGCGCCCGGGCAAAGTGAGTCCCGGTTGTATTGTATTCTTCGTAGACCAGCATGTATTCGTTGATGACGGGACTATAAGCAACCTGAGGGTTGGTCAGATTCATCAGAGAACTAGAAAAAGGGATGTACGCCCCAACGAGGTTTCCATCTTTGTCCAACCTTTGGGCTCGAACTTCATAAGTGCTGGAGTTTTTCCCACCCCAGGCGACCATGTACTCATCATCGAGCGTGTTGTAGGCCGTGGCATACAGGCGACAAGCACCACTCGATGTGGGTTGAAAGACACCGGTGTCGATCGTTGTGGGCGTTCCTACAAGAAGGGGAAGAAGGTTTGGAATGGCCGCTTCTGCGAGAAAAGATCCAGTCAGAACCATGGACAGAATAATTGCCAACCGCTTCATACCAGTTCTCCAAATAGTTCGGAATCGCAGGCAGGGATTAGAACCCCTTGATTTCCAAACAGATACCCAATCGATGTGTTGTTGATATGATTTGCTCCCATAATCCCAGTTGCTCGTAAGGATCTATCTGCAGGGCGGGGTATTTCCTACGAAGAAAATTTTCCTTTTTTTCTAAAATCCCCAAAACCGCGTAAAAATGGCCCGAATTGATAAAAAAAAGCCGGGCCTCATTGCAAGGCCCGGCCATTTTTTTTGGAAGACAACACGCCCACCGGCGTGGTGCTTTTCTTTGATTAGCGTCCCTGGTAACGGCGAAGAGTCCGACGAGCACCGAAGTGCCCTGCGAGCAACAGGAGGAACCCAAAGAGGATGCAGGATTCCAGGAGCCAGACTCGATTCCCATTCACCACAGAACCGCCACAAAGGGTATCGTTGATGGCGCTATCGCCATTTGTTCCTTCTACGTTGTTTTCATACGTTCCCGGATCAGGATTGATCGACCCGCCCCCATTTGGATCAAAGTTGGGCGATTCATAGACCTGGCCGGTCAACATTCCGGTATCGTTCCAAAGAGTCAGGAAACGGCCCCCATTCCCCGCAACAACGGTCGGCTGAAGAATCCCGCCAGAGATAACATTCCCCACCGCGATCTCCCCTTCCACAACATATCCCTGCTTGTCGAGACGGGCCAGTCGGACATAATCGCCCTGGGCGCCATCCATGTAGTACTGATAAGCGAGGATATACTCCTGACTTTCCTGAGAAAAAGCGACGGAACTGAGAAGTTCAACGTAGTCACTATCCACAAAAGAAAGGAAAGACTGAACCGTTCCATCAAGAGAGCCATCCGCTCTCACGAACTGCCCCTGAATTTCAATCGTGCGGGCACCCGGCATCATAAGAGAGACTTCCTGGAAGCCCCAGGTCACCAGAAATCGAGGATTTACCGGATCTGGATCGGCCGCTACGTCCGGGAAGATCGTAAGTAGAATTCCCTGTGCATAGTTCGCCTTGGGCTGTGCAACCGGAACCTTGGCTAAGGGAGCCTGTCCAGCAACGTTATCGAGGAGATAACCAAAATAGGTATCGTTTGCAGGATTTTCGCTCACAACGAGAAAGTTGTCCGAAGCCGAGTTGTAGTCCACACGAACGGGCTGATGATTCGCAGAGCCATCCGGAACGATGGCGATCTCGGAACCCTCTTTCTTCCCATCGGTACTGACATACTGAGCATTGACTTGGCCACTCACAAAAGAGCCTGACATCCACATCTGCTCGCCCCAGGTAACCAGCCAGTGAGAGCCGCCCCAGGTGACCTGAGGATCCTTTTTATCATATGGCCCAAAAGCCCCAATATCGGCCACTTCGCCAAGAAGTGCCCCGGTAGGATCGAGTCGCTGGGCGTAGACTCCATAGAACATAGGGGCATCTTTCGCTTCGAAAACAAGAAGATATTCGTTCGTCAAAGGGCTGTAGGAAATTTGTGGATTCGACAGCGTGAGACTAAAGGACATCGCCCCCGGACTGCTCATTGGAATCGTAAGAGAGGCTTTGTCGATCGAACTGTACGCTCCTACAGGAACTCCGTCCTTGTCAATCCGCTGAATTCGGATTTCAGACCCGGTTACACCCTTATTGCCCCAAGCGGCCATATACTCGTCATCGAGAGAGTTGTACGCCGATCCATAAAGACGCCCCCCTCCAGGAGTCGTGGGCTGATTGAGGCCCGTATCGATGACCGTTGGGTTCCCCACCAAAAGAGGAAGAAGAGTCGGAAGAGCCGCTTCCGCGAGAAGAGTACCTGCCAAAACCATCCCCAGAATAATCGACAGTCGCTTCATAAATGATCTCCAAATTATCCCAGATGAACAGGGAGGATCAGATCCCGTCCGTTACTGGAAAAATACCCAGAAGGTGTGTGTTCGATTTGATTGTGTTCCCATAATCCCATTGCTCGGGAGACTATCTGCGAAGGAAGGGAATCCCTACGGGGATTTATCCATTTTTCTTTGGGGAACGAGAAGGGGCTATCTCATCCACTTCGCCATATCGCTTACAACTGTCTCCAGGGTATCCGAAGCGATAGGAGAATAGGTGAGGTCGTAGTACGACTTTCGAGGATCGAGGATATGCCCTCTCTTCTCGAAATAGCGGAATTTCAGGGTCGACTTCTTCCACTTCAACCGATTGATCGCATCGATCTCCATCGTATTGTAGGCGGGAGTCTGGTTGTCCCACATCCCCTGGAAGAAAGCGACCGGGTATTCTGCTTTGGAGAGGATCGTTTTCATAGAAGGGTACGAAAGCTCTTGCCGAACATAATCGGACAGATCTCCCAACGTCGATTTTCCCCAGAGGCGAAAAGCCCGATACTCAGGGAGACTGATTCGATTATCGCGATTGATATCGAACCCTTTGATCCGAACCAGGAGGGCAAATCCAACCGCCCCCCCTTTCCCGAGTTCCTCTTTGGAGAGAACCGCATCATTGTCCTTATCCATGTTGTAGAAATAGGACTCGTCC
>CAYRLD010000020.1:0-9582 GCA_964424925.1 uncultured Planctomycetales bacterium | reverse complement strand
CCCGATAGATCGTCTGCTCGAAGGTCATGATATCGAGCGTCTGCGTATAGAACCCAATCACGCCCACTCCCGAAATCCACCCCAGTTCATCAGCAGCAAAAAGAGCAACATGAGTTCCTTCGCTTGCGCCCAAGAAGAGGATCTTTGCCGTCGGATATCGTTCTCGTGCGAATGTGGCAAAACTCTTCGCATCCTCTACAAACGATTTCAAAGGATTCTTCTTGAAGGCCTCAAGATACTCCCGCAAAGAAGAGGAGAGATTCTTCCCTTCTTTCTGACTTTTCTCGATCGCCTTCTGCAACTGATAATTCCGCTTGTTGTACCGAAGCGTCGCAAACCCCTTTGAAACGAGAGCGTCACTGACATCCTTGAGCCAAAGAATCTTGGTCTTCCCACCCTTGGAAGCCGCCGTCAGATCCAGATCCATGTCATACGCACCCGAACCGCCGAGAAGGACAACGACCCGATCAACCCTCCCCTCAGGAAGAGCCACTTTCGCCTTAATCGGAAATCCGTCGTAGCTCTTATGTGTAAGAGCTTCTTCCTGAGACAAGAACAGAAAAGGAATCAGTGCCAAAATAAGCGCGGACATATCATTTCTCCGATGATGATCGAAAAAGAGTATAGCCCACGAAACGTCAGGAGAATAGCTTCGTTACTCCGGCCTCGACTCGATCAAAACCATCATCTTGATTTCGTTCGTATCCTGATGACGACGATCCGATTTCGGATACATACCGTTCCAAAGACCCTTGACCGAGGAGGGAGAACGATCCTTTCCATACGAAACCACAAGTTCCACGGTCCCTTCATAGGTCGTGGAAGAACGGTCATCAAAGAAGAACGTCACGGTCCCTTTCAAAACGGCATTCGCCTTACCGGCAGGCGTCAAGGTCAACGCTCCAGACACCTTCTTCACATACCCGGTCTTCTCCATGATGCCGGGAGGGTAGATTTGCCTGAACCAGTTTCCCAGATCCGAAGCCTCTACCTCCTTAGGTGCATTCGACCGGGAAAGAACTTTCTTTTCCTCAGAGGTAAAAGGAACGACTTCGACGGTCGGCATTCGATAGTTAATCCCCCGCTCGGGATCGAAAAGAGTCGTCAAACGAATCCCTTCTTCCAACCCAAAATCATCTACATCGGGGGCATTTACTTTCGCTTCTGCCGATGCTTCCGGATCAACCTTCACCTTTTTCAGCGCCGTCGCAATGCGATCCCGAAGCCAGGAACCTGACCGGAGAATCTGAGATCCAATTTGCCGACCTTCCTTGTTCGGTACCGGAAGAAACGAATCGACCAGTTTTCCGTCCGAATCGAGGAGAAAGAGAACAATGTTAAATCGGTACTGCTCCCGCAATTGCCGGTAGACCGCCTTCACCTCAGGGGAAGCATCCCGAGTCGACCGCCCCGTCCAAGAAGTCACAATACAAGGCTTCAATAGTTCGATAATCGCTTTGTCGGAGAGGGAACTCCCTCTGAATAGATCTGCACTCGCTCAGCAATGACCACTGTAGAAGTTGGTCGGCCCGGAAATATTGGTATTCCCGATAAAGAAGACAGGCCGGTTCTCCTTCTTCGCACGGGCTTGCGCCTGCTTTAACGTTGCGGTCCAGTCGTGTTGATAGACCGCCATCTGGTCATCGGTCGGTTGTGCTTTCCGAACCTTTTGAAGAATCTCCCGAACTTCGGAATCCTGTGCCCCGGCAGAGAGGGCCATAAGGAAAAGAAAGCTGCCTGCGATTATCCGTACCATCTTTCGACCTCCACTTGTGCTCCATCCTCTTAAACGCAAATCGTGGACGATTATTGCTCCTGCCCGAAATTTTTCCGCACCGAAATAGAGTCAGACCCCAATATCCTCGTTCCAGAGTTTCGGCGAGGCTTCGATGAACTCCTTCATTATGGAAATGCATTCCGGATTTTGTAAAACCTCCACCGAAACCCCTCGAGACCGAAGGTGATCCTCCCCCCCTAAGAAGGTCTCGTTTTCGCCGATCACAATCCGCGGAATGCGATAGAGAAGCGCTGCACCGGTACACATATCACAAGGAGAGAGGGTGGTATAAAGAGTCGCCCGTGCATAGTCAGATGCGGTAAGCCGTCCTGCGTTCTCCAGACAATCCATCTCGGCATGCAGAATCGAACTCCCCTTCTGCACCCGCCGGTTATGTCCGCGCCCAATCACCTCGCCATCAAGAACGAGCGCCGAACCGATCGGGATCCCTCCCTCTTCCCGCCCCGCCTTTGCCTCTTCGATCGCGATCACCATCCCTACATCCACGTTGTCTCCTCCGATGTTCTTTCCCATACCCTAATCTTTTCTGGGAGGTATAATAAAGGATCCCTTCCCCGGAAAGCCCCCGTTTTTCATGAGGGTACACCGACAAGACAGAAAGGAAAGAACGGGTGGATCCGACTCGA
Organism: uncultured Planctomycetales bacterium; assembly: GCA_964424925.1. Lineage (GTDB taxonomy): Bacteria > Planctomycetota > MHYJ01 > MHYJ01 > JACPRB01 > CAYRLD01. The sequence goes on along the minus strand of CAYRLD010000020.1, from coordinate 7,158 downwards.
AAGAAAGCTCTCCTGGCGATGTGCGGAGCGACAATGATCTGGGGGATCAACTTCTCTGCCGCCAAATATGCGACACAACAATTCGATCCATTCTTCATTGCGGCCGTGCGGATTCTGATCGCGGCTCCCGTTCTCCTTCTCCTTGTTCCCGCACCGAGCCGAAAAGAGATCTTCCGGCCCGGCGTCTTTCGAACCTTTCTTCCATTGAGTCTGAGCGGAATCCTGATGAACCAGGTCTGCTTCATCAAAGGGATCGAGTCGACAACCCCAGGGCATTCGGCAATTTTGATGTCCCTCATTCCGATCTTTGTCGCCCTCTTTGCGTTCTTTTTTCTGAAAGAGAAGTTACCTCTTCTCGGCTGGATCGGAATCCTGCTGGGGGCAACCGGATCGGTCGGCGTTATCCTTTCAGGGACCTCCATCGAAACGAGTGCAATTCTGCAAGGGGATGGGCTCATTCTTCTCGGAACGCTCGCCTTTGCGCTCTATACGGTCTGGGGCAGAAACGCCATCCAGAAGCATGGCCCCAGCGTTGTCACGGCGGGCGCTTATCTCGGCGCGGCGATCTTCGCTCCGCTCCTTCTCCTCTATTCTCTCGGCAGGCAGGAGTGGTCGGGCATTACGTGGGGCGGCATCGCCTCCCTCGCCTACCTCGTTATCTTCACAACGATCATCTGCTATACCCTCTACTTCTGGGCACTCGCCCGACTGAAAGCGGCACAAGTGGCCATCTTCGCAGATGGACAACCTGTTATCGGAACGACCATCTCCGTTTGCGTGGGATTCGATCTCTTGAGCCCTCTCTTTGTCGGTGCAGGACTGGTGACCCTTCTCGGAATCATCTTCGTTCAATTCCAGCCCCGCACCCCGCCTACCGGTCAGGGAGCGTAACCGAGGCTTACCCGACCCACGGTATGGTTACCGTCATAGATCGTCGCGAAATCAGCGCTATTAAAATCGAAATTACCCGGCAGTTTCACCGCAGAGAGAACAAACCGGATCTGATTCGAAGCGCCAAATCCGGTCCCCTGCTTAAATTTGAGGTCCGCGTACCCGCTTCCAAGCGAAGGAAGAGTGACCGTTGTCGTCGAAGGGGAAAGGAGGATCCGCCATCCCCGGACGGACGATCCATCCAATTGATCAAGCGTCAGTTCATAGAAACCGTTCGTTCCCCCCAGGGTATCGACCCAAGTAAAGGTAGGGGTCATCCCAGCGAAGGTCTCTCCGGGAGCAGGATTGACCACCGAAGGAATCACCGGCATCGTTACATTCTGAGGAAGAGAGGGATTACTTTGCGAGAGGCTTCGCACATCAAATGAGGCCGAGGAAGCATAAGTCGAACCGGAGAGACCGTTCTGACCCACTACCGCCGTCACCAACTGAAGACCACTCGCATCCGCATCGTTGTAAAAATAGGAGTCGAACTTATCCGCAGAGTACGAGTACGGCTGGAACGCCCATATCCCCATGGAAGGAGTGGAAGGAGCGCCGGCGTACTGTCCTCGAACGAGCGTGGAAATAAACTCACTCCCGAATGTTCCGGAAGGAAGCCCTGAAATCGATCCGTTCTCATTATCCGACAGAAGAAGCCAAGAAACATTCGAGGCGTTGACCGAAGAGTTGGTCTGAAAAGAGAGCGACCCGAGGTTTGAATTCGCCGTGATCCCCGTATGATTGGAGACGGTCACTTCATACGTCGCCTGTTCGATCATAGGAGAGACCGAGAAGTTCCCGAGAAGCCCTCGGACAACCTTAAAAGGCTGGCCTTCATAGACCATCAACTGGAAGTTGAGAACTTGCCCTGACAACCCCCCGTTGCCTCCGGTGTTCGGCTCGTTGAAAGGAGCCTGTCCCGACCGTAACGGAGAAAAGCGAGGTTCATGGTCGGCGGTCACAAAAGCGGACCACTGCAACCCTCCCGAGGCGGCCGCCCCATCCGGAGCAAAAGAGGGAACCCCATCCGGAAGAGAGATCGATCCGGAAACAATATGATTGGTTGCCAATGGTTCAAGCGCAAGCCCGATAGAGTTGGCATCAACCCCGACCATCGTCATAAGAGCATAGCCAGATTTTCCACCCGTCACTGTCACCGGCCCGCTTATCGGGGAGAAAGAGGCAACCCCAACAGCATCCGTCTGAGCGTTCATTGTTCCGCTCGAAGAATCGACCTGAACAAGAACATCCGAAAGAGTCGCCCCGGAAATCTCATCCACAACCGAAACGGTCAGAGTCGAATTGGAAAGAGGGGTTCCCCCTGTGGAAGAAGATCCACTTCCTCCCTCAAGAGAGAAGGCCATACTATTGGAAGCCTCCCCTTCTGTGGAAACCGAGACGAGATAGGAACCGGCCGCAAGAGAAGGTACGAGGAATCGAACTTCACTCTCCGAAGCGCTCGAAGGAGCCAGAGCCGTCGTTCCGAACATAATCAGATTATTTTCCAGATGACCGTTGAACCCACTGCCGAGAATGGAGATCTCTGTGCCGGTCGACCCACTGGCGGGAGAAAGAACCGAAATGGACGGTCCCGTGGAACCACCGGTAGCGGGCACGGTAACGATAACCGGATCGCCCCCGCTCTCTCCTCCAGCCGAACACGCCCCTAGAAATGAAACCAGACCTAGAAATACAAATGCGTACCTACTCATCCCTGCCCATCCTTACATACTCATCAACACTAAGGATCGGAGAGCCCCCTCCGTCCTTTTCTAAAATCAGGGAGGACATCATTGCGAAGAGAGAGATTAACGCAATACTTTTCTTGAAATGGGGTTCATTCTTGAATCAGAAGTGCGGACTTAGAAGAGGAGCCAGAGGCTACGGAGCACAACGAGGGAATACCCGACGGCCACCCCTACATTCAGAACGGCGACCCACCGTCTCTGAATTTCTCTCAGCATGATCCCCATCCAGAAAAAGGTGAATCCCCCTTTTAAAAGAAGAAACCACACAGGATGAGAATCGAGAGCCTCCCGAAGGAGAGGATTGGCCTCGAAGAATATCCCCCGTTGTACTCCTACCAACGTCGCAAGCGCGTCCAAAACGCTAAGGACCCCCACAGCCAATATCGTTCCGCGCATAAATGACACGACGTATGTAACCCTCCCAAAACAGATGTCCCGGACCTACACAACTGCAACTACCGTGCCATGCACCATATGGGCCAAAAATGAAGGAAGGTGTGTCATTCTGAAACAGGTGGCGTGTCATCATTCCCACTTCGAATCGGAAAGATCCTTCACACTTTTCTCTCTTGAGGCGATACCCTATATATAGAAGAGATGATCTTGAAGAAGGGACGGTACAAATTGATCCGTGGGATAGGGGGAATTGCCCTCTTTCTTGGAATCCTCTACCCTCTTCGCTGGACCCTTTTTGAAGGGGTAATCAAAGACCAGATCCGGGAAGTCGCACGGGAACAGGTGCAATCAGATATTGTCTTCGGAAGCCTCGAAGGCAGTCTCCTCTTTGGCATAAAAGCGAAGAATATTATCTTTGTTCCCGAAAAAGGTTCCCCCCTAAAAAAAGCGACCTTCGGAGAGATCTTTGTCGAATACGGTTTTCTCGGAATGGGAACGCCCAAAGTGACGATCAACGGAGCGCTCGTCATGATGGAGCCTTCTGCAGAAGAACCGGTTCCCGCCCCCCCTGCCAAAAATGAAACCGACTCTCCAGAGGCGATCTATAAAATTGTTCAATCGGTGATCAAAGAACTTCATCGATTCGAATCGCCTGGAGAGTTCTATCTGAGCGACCTGCTCTTGGTCCTCTCCGATGGATCAGAAATCGATGTACAGCAAGCGGAACTTCTCCCCACGACCTGGACGGTAAAACTTCGGTCGGACATCGTAGGAAAGGTCAAAGTGGATGGCGAGATCGGCGCCGGAAAGATCTTTTCCCTTACCGGCAACGCATCGAAGGGGCCCATTCGGTGGCTCCAGATCGCAATGGATCCCCTAGAGGGAGAACATCGAGCACTGAAGATCAATACAGAATACAAGGGGCACCGTTTTGCCTGGAATGGAACGGTCCATTTCGAAAAAGAGATCCTCCCCAAAGAGATCGAAGGAACGCTCCTCGTCCGCGAGGGAAAGGTAGACGCCCATCTCAATCTGGTAAAGGGGTTGGGCCGAATTGACGTCGACGGAACGATTCCTCTTGATGAAGAACTCAAAGGAGATTTTGACATCTCAGGCCACGCGCAAGGGCCCCTTGATGGGAACAAGGAAGAGTGGACTTTTTCGGATGTACGAATTACCTCTCGCGATTTCTCTTTCCAAAAGATCTCTTTCGAAGAGATCGACATCCTGGTAGCACGAGGGAACCTGGAAAACCTGATCTGGAAAGGAAACGTAAAGAGACAAAAGGATCGCCTAACCGCAGCGGGAACTTTTCGTTGGGGAGACCAGCCGGTCGTGCAATCGATTCTCAAAGTAAACGTAGAGAGCCTTACACCCTACCGGGCACTGCTCCCAGAACTCGATTCCATAGAGGTAGCCCATCTGGAGGTAAAGGGAAACTTCCTCTACGACGAAGAGGGGCCTTCCTTTGATGGAGATATTCACTCCAAAGAGGGCCGAGCCTTCGCATTCTACTGGAATAAACTTCGATCGACCGGCCAGGTCGATCGGAATTCGATCAATCTGGAGGGCGTGACCCTGACCGGAACACCAATCGCACATCAAATCGACGCCTCCGGACTCTTCCGTGCAGATGGATCCTTTTCTGGATACGTCCGAACCGATGAAGATCAGATCGACCTGGCTGGCCACATCTCTCGAACAAAAGGGGTCGAAGTAGAGTACCTCCTGGAAGGGCCGATGAGGTGGCTTGAACTGTTCAAGATCAATATTCCCCAAGAAGCGCGCCCCTTTTATTTTCAGGGAATCGCCTCCGGAAACCAAAACCAAGTTCATATCCGTACCGCGCTTGTTGCAGGAGATCTGGTTTCTGCCACACCTCAATTGGTTATATCCCGAAATGAGAGTCTCTGGAATCTTGACCTCTCTCAAGGAAGCATTCTTCTTCAGGGAAAAGAGCAGATTCGGTATGGAAAGGGACAGGTACAGATCCGACCGGGCTACCTTTCCCTCTCTGAAGTTCCTCTGACCATTGAGGAGCCAGACCTCGAGGCAACCGTCTGGGGCCAAGCCGAGTGGAATGAAGAAAAGTTTCAGACCGACCTGCACTTCAGAGAGGTGCGCGGTTGGGGAAGCAATCTCGGAACCGTACGCGCTTTTGGGGGATTCCAAAAAGAGTCCGAAAATCTACAGGTCAATCTGAATTGGGGAGAACTCTCCGGTGATCACCTCATGGCCGCCGGTGTCTTTGGAAAATCGAACGACTTTACCCTCGACCTCAGAATCCGCGACCTAGATAACTCGGCCCTACGACAACTCCTCCCCGGGATTCCTCTGGAGGGTGAGGTTGCCCTCCAGGTCGATGTTCGACAAGAGGGGGAAGAGATTATCGCAAAAGGAGAAGGAACACTCGATACGGTATCGATCCTCGGATCGTTCCCTCTTTCGATGAAGATTCCGATTACTTCGGGGAGTCGGGCCGTCGCCATCCCAGAAACCGAAATAGAGACCCCGTATGGAAAACTAAAGGTCGGAGGAAAAATTCCGCTTCCCTGGTCCACCTATGCCGGGGACCTAAACCTCTCGGCACACTTAGAAGTCCCCAACTTTGAACCGATCTTTCGCCACTTCCCCCTTCCCGAGGATATGGAGGAACCGCAGGGAGAAGCGACCCTTCAGGCTAACGTACGTGGATCGATTCTGAAACCGGAAGCCCGACTGCAAGGGGAAATCCGTTCCGATAGATCTCCCCTCCCCCCGCCACTCGGTGAGCTTTCAAATGTTCATCTGAAGATCCTCTACGATGGAAGTCGGTTTCAACTGGTCGACGGATCGGGAAAAATGGGGGGGGGACCTTTCCATCTCTCCGGGGAGTGGATTACGAGTGAACCGAACCAACCCCTCCGAGTTCGACTACGCGGAGAAGAGATCCTCGCTGTTCAAGAAAAGCTCGCACGGATTCGAATCGACCCAGATATCGAACTCCGATGGAACAGCGAAGAAGGGTGCAAGATTACAGGAGATGTCGAGCTCCCCTTCGGTCTCTACTTCCATGAATTTGGACCCAAGAGTGATATCGTCCCGGTACGAACCGCAGAAGCGGTTCTCGCCGGAGTTCGACTCCCCTTCTCTCCCGACGGAGGCCTCACCATTCCCGGGATTAAGGGCTTCGGAGCGATCGCGCTCGACTTGAACGCCAAAACGACCGGTGAGTGTCGGATTGAAAATAGTGAAATCGGGATCTTGATCGATGGAGATGTTCGCATGCGGGGAACAATGGAGAAGCCCGCCCTCAGCGGAACGATCACATCAAAACAGGGGGAGTTCAAACTTTCTTCCGGAATCTTTCTGAATATCAATTCCGCTCGCGTTGACCTGCCTTTTGTTGCCAACGAAGATGGGAATATCCAATTCAAAGGAGACATCGGACAAGGAGAAGGCCGAATCTCGGTGATTCTCAACGGTCCGATCTCTTTGCCGCGCCTTAATCTACAGTCGTATCCACCTCGCCCCCAACAAGAACTTCTCGCTCGGGTCGCTTTTGGTCAAGCACCGGGCGCCCTCAGCGGAACCGGTGCGCTGGGTACACTGGCGGTCAAAGTGCTCGAACAGATCAGTGATGACTGGCCGGAGGCGGATCCTGAAGAGTCACTCCTGGGACGCCTGAAATTGAGTATTGTTGACGAAGAAACTCTCTCCCACCGCATCTCACCCTGGGAACTCCCCCCCATCGGAACCGTTCAGGGAACCCGGGTAAAAACAGAATACTTACTCAACTCGTTTCTCTCAGTGATTGCCGAGACCGATGAAGATGGAAACGTAATCGGAGATCTCAAGGTGAGGTGGAATTTCCGATGAGTATTCTCCGAAGAATTAAACTTCTCCTCCTCGTCGCTGTCGCGCTCCTCGGCGCGTGCGCCACAACAGACCCGGATCTCGCGGAAAGGCTGCTTCCAGGAACAAAACTTATTTTTGAAGGCGCGGAACGATACACAGCCGAACAACTTGAGAAACTGATCCATGAAGAGATTCGACGCTATGCGAAACGCCCCAGACAAACCGTTCTTGACGATGCAGCGTT
>CAYRLD010000019.1:0-13660 GCA_964424925.1 uncultured Planctomycetales bacterium | reverse complement strand
GTTCGCTCAGATGACTTGCGACGACCTTAACCGGATTTCTTCCTGAAAAGGGGACCTTTCCAATAAGCATGTGGTAGAAGGTGATCCCGAGGGAGTAAAGGTCCGCGCGACCGTCTACTTGCCTCGATCCAAGAGCTTGTTCAGGGGAGATGTAATGCGGGGTTCCCATTTTCGTTCCTGGATTCGTTTTCCAGGTATTGGTTTCCCGATCGTTCTTGGAGATCCCAAAATCGCACAGTTTTACATTCCCTTCTTCATCCATCAGGATGTTATCGGGCTTGATATCTCTGTGGATAATTCTTTTGGAGGAGGCGTGGCGTAGTGCTTTTGCAACTTCGGTGACAACGGAGCAGGCGGTATTTACATCCATTGCTCCGGTTGTCGATAGCTTTTTCCCAATCGATGTCCCGGCAAAGTATTCCATTGAAAAATGGTGAATCCCATTCGTTTCCCCAGCATCGATGCCACTAATGATGTTGGGATGGTTCAGGCTGGCCAGAACCTTCGATTCCTGGATGAATCGTTGTCGAATCCGTTCGTTTCGGGCATTTTTGGGAGGAAGAACTTTTAGCGCAACGACTCGGTTTACGGAGAGCTGTACCGCGCGGAAAACTGCGCCCATCGCCCCGATCCCGACTCTTTCGAGCACTTGGTAGCCATCAATTTCAATCTGGGAGTCTCCCGTGGTCGCCTGAGGCTTCCTCTTAGGGGTTTCGAGTTGAGCTTTGTGAATATTTTGGGCGATTTCCTCATGAATTTCACCAGCGACGTCCGAGAAAGCGACTCCGATCTGGAACCGGTTTTTCCCCTGGCGACGATTTCGAACAACCGTTCCGTGGACACGTTTGACTCCCTCATTGATGGTGAGGTCGATCCCAATCTTAGATCCAAGAGTGACGTTTCGGTCGGTTTCAAATCCAACCCCTCCCGCACTGATATCGATATTACGGAAGCTTTCCCCGTCACTGAGATCGTTGGAGAGAAGGATCTGCCGAATCATATGATCGGCTTCGATTCGAACGTGATTACGGCGTTGGATTCGGAGAAAGGATCCGGGGTTGCGAAGGGTAACAATCGTTCCCGTTTCTTCCTTTATCTTTCGAACATCGGTTAAATTTCCCCAGAATTCGATCGATCCTGCAAAGCCCAAGATTACTTTGGCTCCCGGGCGGAGCGGGGTAAATCCACGAGTTCCGTTGGTAAGAGAAACGGTCACTTCATCCGCCGTTACATGGAGAACATTCGCTTCCCACTCCTGAGGCATCGCGTTGGAGAGCAAATGAGTGCGACGCGAAAGGGTCAATTTCTGCCCCTTTTTTAGAAGTTTTTCGGAGGGCACTCGTGCGGTTTTCGGAGAGAGCATTCCAAGGACATAGTGGGCTCGAACTTGGTTTGGGAACTGCTCTACAATCCATTCTAACTGTTCTCTTGTTTCTTCCCCGGTTTCTCTGGAAACCATCGACATCGCTAGATTTCCGAGAATTCGTTCGTTTTCGGGGGCAAGGCAGGCTGCTGTTTGGAAGGCTTTTACCGCCTCTTGGGTGTTCCCGCAGTCCATCTGATTCACCCCGAGTTCATTCCAGTACAGGGGGCCTTTAGTGGACGATTTCCAGGAGGTATTCCAGCTCTGATCCTTATTCTGGGAACGATAGAGCAGTAGGGAATATTCGGCCAGGAGGTGATTTCCCGGTTGTTCTGATTCGAATGCCCGGTCGAAGTTTTCTTTGGCGGCGGAGAGGTCTCCCTTGGCCCAAGAAATTCGAGCATTTCGAAGGTGTGTTTCGGTCGAATTTTGAATCCTCTTGCGCATATTCCCGGCTCCCAACTCAATTCATCAATAAGTACTAATTCAAAGAAAAGGCGGGAGGGCGAAGTCATTAGACAAAAAAACAAATTTGTCCAAAAAAGAGGGGGAATTAATTAGCGGGGACATCAAATTGGGAAAAAATCACCTTAGAGACGATCGATTTCCCATTTTCGAGGCTTCCCAGAGATTCATTGATATGGTCGAGGAAAAGGGTTGAGATTCTTCCCATGAGATTGGGTTTCTTGAAGTAGATTTCCGGCATACGATAAAGAAGGTGGAGCATATCCCCTCTAAGGGCCTTTTTACGCAATAAAACCAGGCTTTTCACTTCATCTAGGTTCTCAATTTCTGGGTTTAAGATGAGTACAGGCTGGCATTGAAAGCTTTCAGAGAAGCGAATTGCAGAATCAGGGGCCATTTCTCTTTGCACTGAATCGAGATCGATTTCCGCATATTTTCGATCTACAAAGGAGGTCTGGGTCGGCCCATCCTTCAATGAGGTGAGGAAGAAAAAGATCCCTACGGAGGTGCCTATGAGGACAAAAGCGATTCCGCCAAAAACTCCAGCTGAACTTTTCTTTGTCTGCTCGGCTTGCGCTTCGCCATCCCCATTCTGTTTTTCTGCACTGTCGGCCACGGATCCGACTCCAAAGAGATTCCCAGGACGCCCCATTCCGCTCTTTCGAGCGAATGCCCAGTATCTCCCTCTCTCCCAATACCTTAGTTCGCTTTTGAAGAGATGCTCCACCCCAGTGGAAGCCGTTTAATCCTGATTTGAGTATCTTCTTCGCATCGAGTACATGTTATATAATTCGATCCAACGTTTAGAGCAAGCGTGAGAGAGACGGAAAGGCAATGTTTACAGGGTAAATAAATTCGTTCGCCCTCTTGGAGCTCCGTATTCACGCTGATATCACTCCTCTTCTGTCCGGGCTAAAAAAGGCCCGTGCGAAATTGCACAAGGCAATCTCGCACGGACACGGCCGAACGCCCAATCCGTGCCGGGCGTGCACCCGGCATGGGAGGATGGAATCGTGCTTTCTGATTGACCAAAAGCACATTTGGTGCCAGACAAAAAAGTAGGTTTTTGGTCTGAAATCGAAGAGGGCACCTACAATTATGTAGGTTGTGGTAAAAATTGTTGGGATCGTGAAGCCTCTTTTTCATAATGGCGCCTGGATATGCGATTTAGTGGGACACAAGTTTTGTATGCGGAGGATGATTCCTCCTCAGCAAGTCTGATGAAGGCTCTTCTTTCAGAAGAAGGGCACAAGATTGATATCGCTTCGACAGGGGCGGATTTTCTTTTCCTTTTGGATCAATCTTTGCCTGACCTATGCCTTCTAGACCTGAATCTGCCCGACATGTCGGGACTCGACCTTCTTCAAACCGTTCGACAGCAATATCCAGGTCTTCCTGTCTTAATGGTGACCGCTTCCGATTCTTTGGATGATGCCATTCGAGCGATGAAACTCGGAGCGGTTGACTTCATCACGAAGCCCTTTGATGGTCGAAGGTTACTCATTTCCATCAACCATGTTCTGGATATTTCCCGTCAAAAGCGGGAGATCGAAGTACTTCGTTCTGATCTGCAGGACAACTATTCCCTGGCTCACATGGTGGGGAGTAGTTCTGAAATGGAACAGATTCGCAACCTCATTGAACGGGTCGCTTCGAGTGAATCGACCGTTTTGGTAACGGGCGAAAGTGGAACGGGGAAAGAACTGGTTTGTCGTGCTCTTCATTATTCGAGTGATCGAAAGCAGAAGCGATTCTTGGATGTGAATTGTGCAGCGTTGAATGAATCTCTTTTGGAAAGTGAACTTTTTGGTCATGAGAAGGGGGCTTTCACGGGAGCCGAGCAGCGGCGTCGCGGGCAATTCGAACAGGCCGATGGAGGAACACTCTATCTGGATGAAATTGGCGATATGCCGATGCCAACCCAGACCAAAATTCTGCGCTTTCTCGAGGATCGAACTCTGACACGTGTCGGGGGGGAAGAAAAAATTCGAGTCGATGTTCGCGTAGTCTGTGCAACGAATCAGAATCTTGAAAAAGCGGTTGTAGAGAAGACTTTCCGGAAAGATCTTTATTATCGAATCAATACGATTCCGATTCACCTCTCTCCTCTCCGTTCCCGTGTGAGCGATATTCCAGAATTGACCCACCACTTTCTTGCAAGAGCCTGCAAGAGGGAAAAGAGGCGGATAGACGGGGTTTCTTCTTCTGCGATGGAAATTCTCTCGGGGCATTCTTGGCCTGGAAATATTCGAGAGTTGGAGCATGCTATTGATCGCGCTGTTCTGATGTGTGAAGGAGCGGAGATTCAGGAAGAAAACCTCCCCCCAGCGGTTCTTCAGAATCATCTTCCTGCAGGAGATCCAAACAATCTTTTAGAAGCGGTGGAACGGTTGGAACGGGAATTGATTTTGACAGCTTTGGATCGAAATGACTGGGTGAAGCGTCACGCAGCCAAAAAGCTTGGGATCACGGAGAGAATGATTTCCTATAAAATGCACACATTGGGAATCGAAAAACCAAAATCATAGAGACCGGGAACGGTGAAACGGACAATGGCACAATCAAAAGAAGATATGGAAGATCGGATCGCAGAACTGGAATCTTTGCTCGAAGAATCCAGGTCCATGGTCGAGCACGCCCCTGATTTTATTGTCAAGATGGATCAGGATGGTCGGATTCTGGATCTGAACCGGGTAGTGGCGGGAATGGAGAAGAAGGATTTGATTGGGGCAGATTCCTTCGCTTTTGTTATCCCCGAGCATAGAGATATATTACGAAACGCTCTGTTTCAGGTTTTTTCAGAAGGGGTTTCCGTTAATTACGAGGTTCAAGGGATTGGGGATAAGGGGGATCTTTCCTGGTATTCCAGTCATCTCGGGCCTGTCCGGAAAAAGGGAGAAATTGTTGCTGCGACGCTCGTGGCACGAAACATTTCTGAGCTACGAAGTTCCAAGGAGCATCTTCGGAAAAGTGACGAGCGTTTTCGGATGATGTTCGAACTATCTGGGGATGCGATTTTTCTGATTGATCCTGAAACGAATCGCTATCTAGATGCAAATCAGACCGCATTGGATAGTGTTGGGTATCAAAAAGAAGAACTTCTTACGCTTTCTCCTTCTGACATTCAATCGTCCAAAAAAAGCCCGGACCAGATCGGGGATGAGGATCTATACCAACGTAGGAAGGATGGCACCTTCTTCCCGATAGAAGAGACCCGCACCTCTATTCAATTAGGAGAGCAATCCCTTGCGGTGTCTATTGTTCGGGATATCACGGGGCGGAAATCCATTTTGCAGGATCAACTTCGACAGATCCAGAAAATGGATGCCGTGGGAAAATTAGCGGGCGGGATCGCTCACGACTTTAATCAAAAACTGTCGGCTATCATTGGATTCAGCGAATTGGTTCTTCGAAAACTCCCTTCAACAGATCCGGTGTTTACCTACGTAGAGGAGATTCGAAACGCGGGGAAGAAGGCGAGTTCGGTCATTGATCAATTACTTGCTTTCAGTCGCAAGCAGGAGGTTCATCCGATTACTCTCGATCTGAATTCGATTGTCTCGAATCTGGATGCCACATTTGGTCGACTTATCGGCGCAGATATTGAGAGGAAGGCCCACCTTTCGGAACCCCTGGGTAAAATTCGGATCGACCCTGGGCAGTTGGAGCAGGTAATTCTCAACCTCGTTGTAAATGCACGGGATGCGATGCCAAAAGGCGGTGTCCTTACGATTGAAACCTCAAATATCGAACTGGATGATTTTTACGCTCAAACTCATTTGGGTATTGTTCCTGGGCCCCATATTTGTCTATCGGTGAAAGATACGGGGGTGGGGATGGCTCCTGAGACTCTCAAGCAGGTATATGAACCCTTCTTTACGACGAAAGAGAAAGGGAAGGGGACGGGGCTTGGGCTTGCGACCGTATTCGGAATCATTCAGCAGAATGGAGGCCATATTTCGGTTGAAAGTGCTCCCTCGGAAGGGGCCAACTTTTCGGTCTTCTTTCCGGAAGTAGAGGGTGTTCCGGAGAAAGCCGTTACGAAATCCGGACTCCACCCCCTCCCGAAAGGAACGGAAACCATTCTGCTTGTGGAGGATGAGGATGAGGTCCGTCGGATGGCTCGGGAATCTCTCAGTCTTGCTGGTTATAAAGTTCTCGAAGCTTCCCGTGCTGAGCAGGCTCTTTTGGTTTCCGATGAATATAAAGACTCCATTGACCTTATGGTCACCGATATTGTCATGCCAAAAATTAGCGGTCATCAACTGGCCCAGGAAATGGAGGCGAAACGTCCTGAGATGAAGGTCCTGTATGTATCGGGCTACGTTGATAAAGGCGATTCCTCTTCTGACCGACTCCCACCGGGAACCTCTTTTCTCCGAAAACCGCTCACGCCAGAAAATCTGACCCAGAAAATTCGCGACGTCCTCCAAGCTTCTTGACCTCATATATTCTGAAAAAACCGACCTTTTTTTTCCTCTTGTCGGTGTAGAATGGGGGTAATGGATCCGAGGACGCAGATTGGGGGGCAGGATGAAGCTTTTAGGAGCACCTGCTGGTCGATGATTCTTCAGTCGAAGGATGTTGATCCTGAGACATATCAAAGGAATCTGGAACGCCTCATAGAAATCTACTGGAAGCCAGCCTACGGATACATCCGACGTAAATGGAGTAAGTCGAATGAAGATGCGAAAGATTTGACCCAAGCGTTTTTCGCCGATCTTTTGAATCGCTCCTTCCTCGATAAAGTTTCCCCGGAAAAAGGTCGCTTCCGGACATTCCTGCGGACCTGCCTCGAAAATTTCCTTCGGAATGAATATGACCGGGAGTCCACGAAGAAACGGGGTGGGGATACGAAAAAACTCTCCCTCGATTTCATCAATCCGGATGGTACGGGGGCGATCGACCCGGAAGATACTCAAACCCCGGAAGAGCTTTTCGATCGGGAATGGGAGAAGGCGGCCTTTCAAGCGGCCTTGAATTCTCTGGAAGAGAAGTATGAGGAGGAGGGGCGCCCCAATTATTTCCGGGTCTTTAAGATCTACTACCTGAACCGGGGGGAAAAGGTTTCGTATGGAAAGGTAGGGGAGGATTTGGGGATTAAAGAAACCGATGTCACCAATTTCCTCAACCACGCCCGATCTCGCTTTGGGGAAATTCTGGAAGAGATTGTCCGGGAGACCGTTTCTGAGGATGCTCAGGTTCATGAAGAGATGGCTCATCTTTTCGGAGGGGGGTAAATGTCGCAAGACGATCTTACCCCTGATTTTCTTTCCAACCTACGAGATCTTGTTCGAAATAAGGATCAGGAGAAAAAGGGGCAGAGAATCGGGCACTTCATCTTGCAGGAACAATTGGGCCAAGGAGGTATGGCGGTTGTTTATTTGGCCGAGCAAGAAAATTTGGGGCGAAAGGTCGCCGTAAAATTATTAAAACGAGTGGGAGATGACCGCGCTCGGGCTTATTTCGACCGCGAAGCGAAGACGGCCGCTTCGCTCGACCATCCCCATATCGCGAAGATCTTCGAAGTAGGGGAGCATGAAGGCGCTCCTTTCATTGCGATGCAATTTATTGAAGGAGAGACCTTCTCCCTTGCCCTCCTTACCATGGATATGCACCAGCGGGTGCGGGCGGTTCTGGATATGGCTCGTGCCCTCGAGTATGCCCACAGTCGAAAGGTGATTCATCGAGACCTGAAGCCGGACAATATTCTTGTTGATCGTCAGGGGCAGGTTTTTGTCACCGATTTTGGGCTCGCGAAAATGGAGTCGGCGGGGAGAGCCGGAGCGACCGCATCGAGTGTGGTCGCCGGGACTCCTGCCTATATGGCTCCGGAGCAGGCTCGGGCGAAAGCCGATGCACAGAGCGACCTCTATTCTCTTGGCGCGATTCTCTATCAATGTATGACCGGACAGCCTCCTTTTCTGGGCAGGAATGCTTCGGAAGTTCTCGTGAAGGTGTTGGAGGAAGACCCCTCTCCTCCACGACAACTCAACGCCAGTGTTCCGGAAGATCTCGAGGCGATTATTATGAAAGCCCTGGAGAAGAAAAAGGAGCATCGGTATCGGACCGCCACTGAACTGGTCGAAGATTTGGATGCTTTTGTCTCGGGGAAGCCGGTCCGGCATGCCCGTCGTGCGACACTGGGTTATGTCATTGGGAAACTTCTTCGAAGGCAACCGGTTCTCTGGTCGCTGGCCGCGGGACTTCTTCTTGCCATTGGATTGGGATCGACGATCGGGGTCTCCCTTTTTTCCCGCGCTGAGGAAGAATCTACAAAGCGCCAACAATTAGAACTTCGTCGAAAATTAGAAGCACGTATCGATCCGCTGCGTAAAAAAATCGAAGATACCCGTTTCTTCTTTTATATCGCGAACGTCGATATCCGGGAAAAATTGGAGGGGGTTCGGGCTTCCCTGGAGGAAGTGGTTTCGATCATGGAATCGCCGGAGAATTCAGATTTTGCGGTGGGATGGAGAACGCTCGGGGTGGGCTACTATTTTATCGGGGATCGTATTCGGGCCGAAAAGTATCTCAAGCGTTCGGACGAGCTTTCCCCTAATAACCGGGTGACCAACCAGTTCCTCGGGAAGATTTGTCTGGATAGAGCTTTTCAGTTTAAGAACGGAGATCTCGGTTCCGAACCGGAAGAGCGGGGAAAGAAGTCTGTCTTCTGGGCTGCACAGGCGAAGACCTTTCTGGAAAAAGAACCGGGAGAGGTTGCGGAAGGAAAGAACCTGCAGAGTCATGTGGCCCGTGCCTATCTTTCTTGGTTAAAGAATGATATTCCTCAATTGATCAAGATTTGTGACCAGTCTCTCGTTCAGTTTCGAAAGAAATTGGGATTAGAGGAGTTCTGGAATTTGAAGGGGATGGTTTCCCAGGAAAAGGATCAGGAAGAGAACTATACGCAGGCGATTTCTCACTGTCCGCATTATGCCTGGGGTTATTACATGAGAGCCAATAGCCTCTTCCACCAAGGAAAAATGAAGCGTGCTGCGGAAGACTTTACGAAGGCGATTGAGATTAATCCTCGACATCCAGATTCGTTCAATGGGCGAGGGGTCGTACACTGGCGTCTGGGACGGATGGAAGAGGCGAACAAGGATTTTTCAGAGGCTCTTCTTATCGACGGCGACACGGCAAACTATTGGAATAATCGTGGCGCAGTTCGTTTCAGTCTTGGGAGATTGGAAGAGGCTCGTGCGGATTACAAAATGGCGGTGACGATCGATCCCGACTATTCGAATGCGCACTATAACTGGGGAAATTTACTTCTTGCCGAAGAGGCGTATGAAGCGGCGATCAAGAAATATGATCGAGCGATCGAATTCCGGAACGACCTGGATATCTATTTCCATAACCGTGCTGTGGCCAAGCGGTACCTCGGGAAGATACACGAGGCGGTGGCTGATTATGGTCGGGCGCTCGAACTCAATTCCAATAGTTCTACCTATTATCTTGGTCGGGGCGAGCTTTGGCAGATATTGAAGGAGTGGCAGAAGGCGTTTGATGATTATTCGCGTGCAATTCGTGCTGATTCGCGCTGTGCAAAGGCGTTCTATAACCGGGGGTATATTCTCTTCCTGGGTGGAGACAATATCGGGGCGATCGAAAATTATAGTCGAGCCATCGAGATCGATCCGAAGGATCTCTCTTCGTACATATACCGAGGGGTCACCCGAATGAAGGTGGGGGAGTTCCGGAAAGCGGCGGAAGATTATACGCAAGTGATCAAGTTGGATCCTTCTCACAAAAGGGCCTGGTATAACCGAGGACGGGCCTGCCGTAAGCTTGGGGATCCCGAAGGAGCTCTTCGCGATTATACCGAAGCGATCCGTCTCGATCCGAATTACGCGGAGGCGTGGACCAACCGGGGAGACATGTACCGGGTGATGGAAGATTGGGAGAGTGCGATTCGGGACTATCAGAAAGCGCTCGAAGTCGCTCCCGAAGACTGGTCCTATCGTAAGCAGGTAGAATCCACCCTCGAAAAACTTCGAAAGAAGATCTAGAGCCTTCTTTTTATTCTCCCGCTACGGAGCTGCTCGATATTCCAAAACCATATTCCGGCCTTTTCGTTGGATCACGAACGTGAGCGACTTTCGGCTCTGGGTTCTCGGGTGGTTTTGAATGGAATCGATGTCGGCAATTACTTTTGTTGCTTTTCCATTAACAGAACGGATGATGTCCTCCTCCATCAACCCACGAGCGAAGCCAATTTTATTGGATTCCATTTGCGTAACACGAAGCCCAATACGGTGCGGTGCTACGGTAAGATATTGGCTGAACTCCTTCGCCAGGTTCTCTTTTGAGGATCTGAATTCCTCCCGGTTGAAGAGCCAGACTTCTCGGGAGGCGCTGGAATGGATCCTCCTGGTTTTGGATTCGGGCCTATCGTCATCTTGCTGTCGGGGATTATCCGCGTCTTCCCGTGGCTCCTTCTTTTCCTTGATGAGAGCGATCTTCTCCAATCGTTCGTCTATTGGTTCTGATGCGAGTTCGGGAAGTTGTATTTTTCCAAGGTTTACGCGGGTGACTTTTGGCCGGTCGACATGAGCTAATATCTTCTCCATATTTCTGAGCTTCGAAGCGCGACCTGTCAGCAGAAGCATGGGACCGATGGCGAGGATCCCCTGGGGGTAGGACACCCGGTTGATCAGGGCCGGGTAGAGGTTTCGTGCGGAAAAATGCTTGGGGAAATAGACCCAGCAGTAGTAGGCATGACCCTCCGGGATCGGGTTGGGGGCGAATAGGTACGGGAGACTTTTCTTGGGGGCTCTTGATTCGTAGGTGATCCCCCACGGCTCGCCCTTCTTGTCCGGCGGAATCATCATGAGATCAGCATTCTGTAGGGCCAACTCGAGGATACGGGTGAGTTCTGTGACCGACCGTTCCCGAGACAGGGGAGGGAGTTGAATCGGCTTCTTTTTCATGGTCGGTATCAGGTCCGAATTATAAATGAAGGTTCGGTCTATCCGGGGCCCGATTTCATTCAGGAGGTTTTGCATTTCCCACTCTCTTGCTTCCTGCAGGGGGGTGGGAATGAGAAAAAGAACCAGAGTCAGTATGTTCATTTCGTTCTCTCCCTACTTCTCAGTGTCGAAGGTTCTAAACTCGATCGATAATTTCTTACCGGCACGCTCTACAACAAGCGTGATACTCTTTGCGGAATCAGGAGAGACCTTTTTGAAATCCTCTTCATTCTTGATCGCTTGGCCGTTGAGCGTGAGGATGAGGTCATCCGGTTTTAATGCCTGGGTAAAGCTGGTCGAGCCCGGCTTGATATTGACCACGACAACCCGTACCCCCTTGTCGGAGGAAGAGAGGGTGCACGTCTGTCGTACCTGACCAGAAATGTCTTTGAGATTTTTTCGGAGATCCTCCCGGTCCATGACCCAGACCTGGTTTGTGGGGTTGGACAAGAGGAGTTTGGCTCCCGAATTGTTCTTGGCCGGTCTGGCCGGTCTGTCGGGCAGGGGGGTCACGCTCGAAGCGTGTTTGTCGGCGAGTTCGATCAACTTTGCGAGTCCTCTCAAGGAAGAGGCGTAGTCGGTGATGATGAGGATTCCAGAATGCTGGACCACCTGGATTCCCTGTGGAAAGGTGACCTTGTTTATGAGCGCGGCATGCAGATTTCGGGGGGATATATTTTTGGGGGCGAATATCTTGGTATACATGCCGTACCCTGCGGGGATCTTTTCCGAGGGGTTGATGACCGGGAGGGGGAGCTTTACGGCGATGCTCGCGAGATCGACAGACCATGGATCTTTCGGTTCGTGGGGGGGGACCATGACCAATCCGCTCACTTGAAGAGCTCTTTCGAAGATGCGGGTAAGGTCCTCTTTTGACGCCTCGGGAGAAAGGGCGGGCATCGTGATCCGTTTTTTATTCAGACGACCTGTCTCATAGACAAATTCCCGGTCGATCCGGGACCCAATCTCCTGGATCAGGTCTGGTATGCTCCATTCTCTGGGGCCGGGGGATTCCTGTGGAATCCCCGAAAAAAGCAGGGGAAGGATCAATAGGATGTTCATGGAATAGCTCCTTTTCCTGATAGAGGTACGTTCGGCGTCCAGATAATACTACCCCTACGGGGAAGGGGAAAGGGTAGATTTCCTCTGGAAAGCTTCTCCTTGCCGCAAGCATACTTTCTACGACGACCGGGCACCTTGGTTGGGTTGAATTAAATAATATATCGGCTGCTTCATTTCATGGGTGAGAGACGTACATTTGGATATGGTGGCGGGAACCTCACGGGAACCATTCGGGAGAAACTTCATGCGAGTGATCATCACGACGGGACTCTTTCTCTTTCTGGCGGGTAATGCGTGGAGCCAGGATCTGACCCCCTCCTCTCCGGTGAAAGGGAAGCTGGAGATCGGCGATTCAGAAGAGCCGGTCACGCGAAATTACAATTTGATGATTCCGGCGGATGCGGTTGCGGCGGAGGTGACGCTCGAAAGTGATATCCCGATTGCCTTTCTCGTTACGGAAGCGGACGTTCCTGCGGAAGAAGACTATTTCCTTCCCGAAGCGGACAAGGTGCAGCGGGTTCGATTGGTTCGGGGGGGGATGTACGATCTTTATCCGGGGAAGTGGTCGGTCTCTCTGACCCTTACTGTGGATGATCTCTATACCTACGGATATGAAAATCGGGGAGCGGTTTCGTTCACGTTGTCGGTGAAGATCTATCATTTGCGGGTGGATGGAAAGATTCAGATCAACGAATCGAAGTCGTTGGTGATCGATCCTTCGAAGGGGCCGTTTCAGACGTATGAAATAGAATTGGGGGCAGAGGTACGCCGGCTCCGTTTCGACACGATCTGTCCATCTGCGGACCTCTCGATGTGGATCTTTGAGGGAAGTCAGGGGCTTCTGGATGAAGAGCCGCTTGCCGCGAGCCGGCTTGCCGGCGGGGTCGACCGGATGATTTTCGGAGAAGAGGATGCTCTTGGCTCGGGGAAATATTATCTGACGGTGGCGGATCCGGAGTGGAACGATTGGAAGGTTCCGTTCCGGCTTGGCTGTTCGACGACGGGGGAAGCCCAGAAGAGTTTTCTCGCGTTGCCGGAGATCCCTGCCGGGAAGAGTTCTCTTGAGCGGGCGATCTATTCCACGGTCAATGTGATTTGCGAGAGTGGTGGGGGAGGCTCCGCCGTTTTCATTTCGGACAAAGGATATCTTTTAACCAACTATCATGTCGTGCAGTTCGATATGGATGACAAGTTGAAGATCTGGGTTGCGCCGACCGTCGACGTAGAGACGGCGCCGGTCGAGGGATTTCTTGTCGAGGTGGTCGAGTTTGACAAGGCACGGGATCTGGCTCTTCTTCGGGTTGTCTCCGGGGCGTTCGGGCAGAAAATCCCGGCGGGGTACAAGTTTCCTGCGATGCCTCTTTCGAAGAAGGAGAAGGTGAAGATCGGCGATCCTTTGACGGTGCTCGGCTATCCGAGTGTGGGTGGATCGGTGGGGCGGTTGACGCTTACCCTCAGTCGCGGAATCGTTTCCGGTTTTGAACCACATGGAAAAGATCTGATGGTGAAGACTGACGCAGATATCAACTCGGGGAATTCCGGCGGTCCGGTGGTCGATGACCGGAACTGTCTTGTCGGTCTGGCGACCGAGACGGTGGGGAATGACGACGGGGGGCCGGGGCAGATGGGCTATCTTCGGCCGGTCTGGATCGTTCCCACCGGGTGGTGGAAGACGGCGGGGGCGCGTCGGTAGAAGCGTTGCGCGGGGCAGGGTGCCGATGTAGGATGCCTGTCCGCACACGACTGCCCCCGTAGCTCAGTTGGATAGAGCGATGGTTTCCTAAACCATAGGCCA